>JAJFFA010000969.1 GCA_021776885.1 Planctomycetota bacterium | reverse complement strand
CCCAGCACCTCGGCAACGACGTCGTGCGCTGCGTCGCGATGTCCTCCACGGACGGCTGCAGCCGCGGGATGACGAGCGTCGACACGGGCGAGCCGATCACGGTTCCCGTCGGCGAGAACACCAAGGGCAGGATCTTCAACCTGCTCGGGGAGCCGCTCGACACGCTGACGCGTGGCGAGATGCCCGAGACGGAACGCTGGCCGATCCACCGCCCGGCGCCCTCCTTCGAGGAGCAGGAGGCCGTCTCCGAGGTCTTCGAGACCGGCATCAAGGTCGTCGACCTGCTCTGCCCCTTCGCGAAGGGCGGCTAGATCGGCCTCTTCGGCGGGGCCGGCGTCGGCAAGACCGTGCTGATCCAGGAGCTGATCCGCATCACGGCGGTCGAGAAGGGTGGCTTCAGCGTGTTCTGTGGCGTCGGCGAGCGCACGCGCGAGGGCAACGACCTGTGGCTCGAGATGACCGAGGCCGAGTACAAGACCCCCGAGGGCGAGACCGCCTCGGTGATCGACAACGCGGTGCTGGTCTTCGGGCAGATGAACGAGCCCCCCGGAGCGCGCCTGCGCGTGGCCCTGACCGGGCTGACCATGGCCGAGTACTTCCGCGAGGAGAAGGGCCAGGACGTGCTGCTCTTCGTCGACAACATCTTCCGCTTCGTGCAGGCCGGCTCCGAGGTGTCCGCGCTCCTCGGCCGCATGCCCTCGGCCGTGGGTTATCAGCCGACCATGGCCAGCGAGATGGGCGCCCTGCAGGAGCGTATCACCTCGACCAAGGACGGCTCGGTGACCTCGATGCAGGCCGTGTACGTGCCCGCCGACGACATCACCGACCCGGCCCCGGTGGCGACCTTCGCCCACCTGGACTCGACGATTCTGCTCGAGCGCTCGATCGCCGAGCTGGGCATCTACCCCGCGGTGGACCCGCTCAAGTCGACCTCGCGCATGCTCGACCCGCAGGTCGTCGGCGAGGAGCACTACAACGTCGCGCGCAAGGTGCAGCAGACCCTGCAGCGTTACGCCGACCTGAAGGACATCATCGCCATCCTCGGTGTCGAGGAGCTCTCGGACGGCGACAAGCAGGTCGTCTCCCGCGCGCGGCGCATGCAGAAGTTCCTGGCCCAGCCCTTCTTCGTGGCCGAGCAGTTCACCGGCATGCCCGGCGTGTTCGTCCCGCGCGAGGAGACGGTGCGCTCCTTCAAGGAGATCCTCGAGGGCAAGCATGACGACCTGCCCGAGGACGCCTTCTACATGGTGGCCGGCATCGACTCGGCCATCGAGAAGTCGAAAGAGATCAAGGACTGATGGGCGCCCTCACGCTGCGGGTCATCACGCCCGAGGAGATCGTCCTCGACGTGCAGACGGCCTCGATCCAGGTTCCGGCCACCGACGGTGGTGTCGGCATCCTGCCGCGCCACGCCCCGATGGTCGCGGCCCTCGGGGTGGGCCAGCTCGACTGGCGCGGCGACGCCGGGAAGAAGGAGTCGATGTTCATCGCGGGCGGCTTCGCCGAGGTGCGTGACGACACCGTGCGCGTCGTGACCGAGGCCTCCGAGCGGCCCGAGGACATCGACATCGAGCGTGCGCGCAAGGCCGCCGAGCGCGCCCGCGGTCGCCTGAAGGAAGTGGCCCACGACCGCCAGGCCGTCATCGACGCCCTGCGCGCCGAGTTCTCGCTGCGCCGCGCGCTGATGCGCATACGCGTCGCGGGCCAGAAGCGGTGACGGGGTGAGCAGCCAAGCCTCGTCCGCGGGTTGGAAGAGAACCCACACCTGTGGCGAGCTACGCGCCGCGCACATCGGCCAGGAGGTCGTGCTCAACGGCTGGGTCAGCGCCCGGCGCGACCACGGCGGCGTCTACTTCGTCGACCTGCGTGATCGCTACGGCCTGACCCAGATCGTCCTCTCCGAGACCATCGCGGACGGGATCAAGCTCTCGCCCGAAGACGTCCTGACCGTGCGTGGCGAGGTGATCGTGCGCGACGCGGGCAACGTCAACGAGAAGCGCGAGACGGGCGAGATCGAGCTGCGCGTCACCGCGGTCGAGACCCTGGCCAGCGCCAAGCTGCCGCCCTTCGAGATCATCGACGGCCTCGACACGGCGATCGAGACCCGCCTGCGCCATCGCTTCCTCGACCTGCGTCGGCCCGAGATGCAGGCGCGCCTGATGCACCGTTCGCGCTTCGTCGGCGCCCTGCGCAACGCCTTCCTGGCCCGCGACTTCATCGAGGTCGAGACGCCGATCCTGACCAAGGCGACGCCCGAAGGGGCGCGCGACTACCTGGTGCCCAGCCGCGTGCACCCGGGCAAGTTCTACGCGCTCCCGCAGTCGCCGCAGATCTTCAAGCAGATCCTGATGGTCTCGGGCTACGACCGCTACTTCCAGGTGGCGCGCTGCTTCCGCGACGAGGACCTGCGCGCTGACCGCCAGCCGGAGTTCACTCAGCTCGACATGGAGATGTCCTTCGTCGAGGAGGAGGACGTGTTCGCGGCCTGGGAGGGCGTCCTGGTGGACACCTTCCGCGAGGCGCTGGGGGTCGAGCTCGAGGCACCCTTCCCGCGCCTGCGCTGGTCGGAGGCCATGGAGCGCTTCGGCTCCGACAAGCCGGACATGCGCTACGGTTGCGAGCTGATCGACGTCGCCGAGTGGGCGCGCGCTTCGGACTTCAAGGTCTTCACCGGCGCCCTCGAGGGCGGCGGCGGCGTGCGTGGCCTGTGCGTGCCCGGCGGCGCGCAGCTCTCGCGCAAGAAGATCGAGGCCTTCGAGGCTGTGGTCAAGGAGTTCGGAGCCAAGGGCATGGCCTGGTGGAAGGCGGCCGCCGACGGCGGCGCCGGACCCCTGGCGCGCTTCGCCGCGGGCGAGCGCGCGGGCGCTCTGATGCAGGCGATGGGGGCCAAGGACGGCGACCTGTGCCTCTTCGTCGCCGATGAGATCCCGATCATCTACCGCACCCTGGGCGAGCTGCGCAGCCACCTGGCCCGCGAGCTGGGCTGGATCCCCGAGGCCGCCCCGACGGACGCCGCCGCCTGGCGCCTGACCTGGGTGACGCACTTCCCCATGTTCGAGTGGGACCCGGAGACGAAGCGCTACTTCTCGTCGCACCACCCGTTCACCGCGCCCGAGGACTGGGACCTGGCGGGCGAGCCCGCGGACATGACCAGCCGCGCCTACGACCTGGTCCTGAACGGCTGGGAGCTGGGCTCGGGCTCGGTCCGGATCCACCGTGAGGACGTCCAGAACAAGGTCTTCGAGCTGCTCGGGATCGGCCCGGAGGAGCGCCAGGAGAAGTTCGGCTTCCTGCTCGACGCCCTGGCCTACGGGGCGCCGCCCCACGCCGGATTCGCCCTGGGCATCGATCGCATCGTGGCTCTGACAGCGGGTTTGGACTCGATCCGGGACGTGGTCGCATTCCCCAAGACGGCCTCGGCGACGGACCTGATGTGCTCGGCCCCCTCCGAGGTGCCCCCCGAGCTGCTGTCCGAGATCCACATCCGCACGGCCGTGCCGGCCCCCCGGCCTGGCCAGGTTTGAGGCCCGTGGGGCTCGGGAAGAACCCGAGTGGCCAATCCGCGGCCCGCGTCCTATTCTGGCCCGGGCTGAAACATTCCCAGCCCTGAACCCGTCCAGGGAGGTCGGTCCGGCTTTGCCGCCCCTCCCATCCCCGACCCACAAGGAGATCAGTGTCCGTCGAATACCGCATCAACCACCGCATCCGAGTCCCCGAGGTACGCCTCATCGACGAGGAGGGCGAGCAGGTCGGCATCGTGCAGACCAAAGATGCTCGCCGCCGCGCAGAGGACGCCGGGCTCGACCTGGTTGAAGTGTCCCCGCAAGCGCGCCCGCCCGTCTGCCGGATCATGGACTATGGCAAGTTCAAGTATCAGCAGCGGAAGAAGGAGAAGAAGGGCGCACCCAAGCACGCTTCGCAGCTCAAGGAGCTGCGCGTGCGTCCGGCCATCGACACCCACGACCTGCAGTACCGGCTCGACAACGGCCGCCGCTTCCTCAAGGCCGGCCACAAGGTCCAGGTCGTCTGCATCTTCCGCGGTCGCCAGATGGCGCACCCCGAGCACGGCTACGAGGTCATGCGCAAGGTGGCCGACTCCCTCGGCGACATTTGCAAGGTCGAGAGCCAGCCGAAGATGATGGGGCGCCGCATGACGATGATGCTGTCCCACAAGCCGACGAGCACGGCGCCGGTCGGCAAGGGCAGCGGAAGCGGAGGCGGAGGCGGCGCAGAGCGCGCGCGTGTGTCCAGGCCGGCGCCCGCATCCACCCCGGCAGCCGCGCCCGCTCCGGCGGCCGCACCCAGCCCGGCGGCCGCACCCACTCCGGCACCCGCGCCGGCACCCGCACCCACGCCGCCTGCGAAGACGCCGCCGCCGACGGCCAGCTGACTCCCACGGCCTCCCGCTGCCGCCCCGGGCCCGGAGCGGGGGGGTTGCTCTCGACTCCCCGTGCCGCTAAGCTCTCCGGCTTCCAAGTTCCGGAGGCAGTGGCCTTCGGGCCCCCGTGATCGGTCGGCATGACCAGGGAGCGGGGTTTCGGTCTCCTTTCCGAGGATGTCTCCATGCCCAAGTTGAAGTCGAAGGGCGCCGTCAAGAAGCGCTTCAAGCGCACGAAGAACGGCAAGCTCAAGTGCAGCCGTCCGGCGCGCGGTCACATGCACGCTACCAAGAACGGTTCGCAGCGGCGGGCCCAACGCCGCTCCCTGCTGATCGAGGGCAAGTGGGCGCAACTCTTGAAGCGGATGATGGGAGCCTGACATGGTGCGCGTAACCTACGGCGCTCCCCGCGCCCGGAAGAAGACTCGTTACTTCAAGCAGGCCCGTGGCTTCCGCGGTGGACGCTCGAAGCTGTGGCGCACGGTGCGCGAGACCCTGCTGCGCGCCTGGGCGTTCAGCTACCGCGACCGGCGCCAGAAGAAGCGCCACTTCCGCCGCCTGTGGATCATCCGCATCAACGCTGCGACGCGCATGCGTGGGATCACCTACTCGCAGTTCATGAACGGCGTGAAGCGCTCGGGCATCGGCCTGAACCGCAAGCAGCTCTCGGAACTCGCGATCCACGACCCGGCCGCCTTCGACGCGATCTGCGAAGAGGCGAAGTCGGTCCTGGCCTGAGCTCCGCGCAGGACGCGTAGCCCGAGGAGGGCGATTTGGACATCGACACCACGCTCGCGGAAGCCCGCGAGCGCATCCGTGCCTGTGATGACGCCGCGGCCCTCAAGGCGATCGAGCGCGAGATGGTCGGCAAGGACGGGGTCGTCTCCGCACTGCTGGCCTCGATCCCGAGCCTGCCGGCCGAGGAGCGCCGCGCGGTGGGCCAGGGGGCGAACCAGCTCAAGCAGGCCGTGCTCGACGCGGTGGCCGAGCGCACGGCGGCCCTCGAGTCCAGCGCGGTCGAAGCCCAGCGCGGCGCGGGGCACTTCGACGCCAGCGTGCCCGCCCCGGCCGTCGAGCGCGGCTCCCTGCATCCGCTGACGCGGGTCACCCGGGAGCTCGAGGACCAGTTCCTCTCCATGGGCTACCACGTCCTGGACGGGCCCGAGGTCGAGACGGACTTCTACAACTTCGAGGCCCTGAACATCCCCCCGGACCACCCGGCGCGGGACAGCCAGGACACCTTCTTCATCGAGCGCGAGGGCGAGGGCCCCGAGCTGGTCATGCGCACGCACACCTCGCCGGTGCAGATCCGAGCGATGCAGCGCCTGACTCCGCCCTTCCGCGCCATCGCTCCGGGCAAGACCTTCCGCAACGAGTCCGTCGACGCCAGCCACGAGCACACCTTCCACCAGATGGAGGGCATCGTGATCGGCGAGGACATCTCGGTTGGCCACCTGATCGGCGCGATGAAGACGCTGCTGCGCGGCATCTTCAACCGCGACCTGGACGTGCGCCTGCGCCCGGGCTACTTCCCCTTCGTCGAGCCGGGCTTCGAGCTCGACGCGCGCTGCCCCTTCTGCGAGACGGGTTGCAGCGTCTGCAAGCGCACGACCTGGATCGAGCTGCTGCCCTGCGGCCTGGTGCACCCCGCGGTGCTCAGCGCGGGGGGCCTCGACCCCGAGCGCTGGAGCGGCTTCGCCTTCGGGCTGGGGCTCTCGCGCCTGGTCATGCTGCGCTACGGCATCGACGACGTGCGCCACCTCCTGTCCGGCGACCTGCGCTTCCTGGAGCAGTTCTGATGCTCATCTCCTACCGCTGGCTCGCGCGCCACGTCGACCTCTCGAACATCTCCGCGGAGCAGCTCGGCGACGACCTGACGCTCTCGACGGCCGAGGTCGAGGGCATCGAGCCCTTCGCCCCGCACCTCGAGGACGTGGTGGTCGGTCACGTCACCCAGCGCGTGCCCCACCCGGACGCCGACAAGCTCTCGGTCTGCACCGTCGACGCCGGCGCGGCGGGGGACGGCACGCCCCTGACCATCGTCTGTGGCGCACCCAACGTCGATGCCGGCCAGAACATCGCCCTGGCGCGGGTCGGCTGCGTCCTGCCCGGCGACTTCAAGATCAAGAAGTCCAAGATCCGCGGCGTCGAGTCGCGCGGGATGATCTGCTCGCTCAAGGAGCTGGAGCTGGGCGACGACCACTCGGGCATCTGGGTCCTGCCCGCGCAGGCTCCCGTGGGCGAGGCCGTGGCCAGTGCCCTCGACATGCGCGACTGGGTGATCGAGATCGACAACAAGTCGCTGACCCACCGCCCGGACCTCTGGGGCCACCGCGGCATCGCGCGCGAGGTCGCGGCGATCTACGAGCGCCCGCTCCTGCCCCTCGACCTGAGCCTGCCAGAGACCGGCGACGCGGCGCCCTTCCCGATCGCGATCGAGTCGGACCGCTGCCCGCGCTACACGGGCCTGGCCATCGACGGCGCCCGCGCGCTGCCGTCGCCGGCCTGGCTGCGCAACCTGCTGCTGGCGGTGGGCCAGCGCCCCTTCGATCAGCTGGTCGACCTGTCCAACTTCGTGATGCTGGACCTGGGCCAGCCCAACCACACCTTCGACCGGAGCCGGCTCTCCGCGGAGGGCATCGTCGTGCGCCAGGCGCGCCAGGGCGAGACGATCCAGACCCTGGATGGGGAAGAGCGCAAGCTGCTCGAGACGGACCTCCTGATCTGCTCCGGCGACGAGCCGGTGGCCCTGGCCGGGATCATGGGCGGCGAGGGCTCCAAGGTGGGCGAGGACACGAGCGAGCTGTTGCTCGAGGTGGCGACCTTCGCCCCCGCGACGGTGCGCCGCACCTCCTCGCGCCTGGGCCTGCGCACCGACGCCTCGGCGCGCTTCGAGAAGAGCCTCGACCCGACCCTGCCCGCCGACGCCGCTGCGCACTACGCGCGCCTCCTGTCCGAGCTGCAGCCAGAGGTGCGCTTCCCCGCGCCCCTGTCCGACGCGGGCCAGTGGCAGGATCCGGCCCACGTGCTCGAGCTGCGCCCGGCCGCCGTGCACACCGCCCTGGGCAAGACCCTGCCCGACGGCGAGCTGACCTCGATCCTGACCCGCCTCGGCTTCGGCGTCGAGGCCGCGGGGGAGCTCCTGCGCGTCAGCGTGCCCTCGCGCCGCGCCACCAAGGACGTGACCATCGAGCGCGACCTGATCGAGGAGATCGGCCGCCTGCATCGCTACGGCAACCTGCCCGAGCGCACGCTCCTGGCCGAGGTCACGCCGTTCCAGGCCGACCCGCGCCGCGCCCTGGTGCGCCGCATCCAGGACCGCCTGGCCGGGGCCGCGCGCTTCCACGAGACCCTCTCGTACTCGTTCATGGACGTGGGCTGGCTCGAGCGCACCGGCCTCGACGCGGGCCCCTGGGTGACCCTGGCCAACCCGGGCATCGAGGGCCTGTCGCGGGTGCGACGCGCCGTCCTGCCCAGCCTCTTCGTCGGCCTCGAGCGCGCCCGCCGCCAGCGCGGCGACGTGCGCCTGTTCGAGGTCGGGAAGGGCTACCTGCCCGAGCACGCGGGCGAGGACGGACAGCCGCGTGAGGTGCACCAGCTGGCGCTGGTCTGGGCCGGGACCCCGCCGGGCAAGAAGGCGCGCTGGGACGAGCCGCGCCTGCACCGCCTGCACGCCGTACTCGAGGACCTCTTCGCGAGCCTCGAGCTGGCGGCTCCCTGCTGGGGCCCCCTGGCGGGGGAGCAGCCCGGGGAGCAGGCCGGCGAGCAGGACGGGGAGACGCCGATCTGGTCCCACCCGGCCCGCGGCTTCCGCGCCCACTGGGCGGGGCAGGACGCGCCCGCCGCGACCGTGGCCGAGCTCGACCCGCGCCTGGCCCGCGACCTGGGGCTGGCCGGCGAGCTGGCCAGCGACGTGGCCGTGGCGGAGATCTCGATCGACGCCCTGCTCGTCGCCCCCCCGCGCCCGCCCTCCTACCGCGCCCTCCCGCGCTACCCCGGGCTCGAGCTGGACGTCGCCGCCGCCCTCGACGCGGGCAGCTCCGCGGCGTCGGTCGACGAGGCCATCCGCAAGGCCGGCAAGGGGCTGGTGCAGGACGTCAGCCTGTTCGACGTGTACGCGGGCCCGAACCTGGGCGCCGGCAAGAAGTCCCTGGCCTTCCACGTGCTGCTCCAGTCGGACACCCGCACCCTGACCGACAAGGACGGGTCCAAGTTCCTGGGTCGCCTCGAGAAGGGCCTCTCCGCCCTCGGTGGCGAGCTGCGCAAGGGCTGAGGAGTGGGCGAGAGGACCTAGGCGCAGGCGCGTGTCGCTAGCGCCTCGACAGGGGCTGCCAGGCCTCCGGAGCGAGGTCCACCTGGAGCCCGCGCACGCCGTTCCAGTGACCCTCTGCGTTCGGGTGTCCGAGCAGGCCGTCCGGACGCAGGGCGAAGGCGGCGAAGCCCGTCTGTCCCCAGTCCTGGGGCCAGGCTACGAGCACGGGCCCGACCTCGTCGTTCAGGAGCTCGAAACAGTAGCCATGGTGGGCCAGGATGCGTCCGCCCGAGAAGAGGCGCGCGTCCTGCAGGGGCCGGCGCAGACCCGGGACGGCCGACAGGGCCTGGCCCAGGGTCGTGCCGGGCTCGGGCAGCTCCAGGCGCTCGGCGAGCAGGCGCAGGGTCGAGCGGGCGTCCAGCTCGCCGGTGCGCACGGTCAGGGCACGCAGGCGCGGCAGGCTGACCAGGACGACCAGGGTGCCCACGGCCAGGAGCAGGGCCACGCCCCACAGGGAGACGCCGAACACCCGCAGCGCGGCCTGCGGCGGGGAGCTTGCCCCCGCGAAGGAACCCGAGTCGCCGTGGGCGGGGGCTCCGGGGGTGGACGGACGGACGTTGGCGCGCTCCATACTTCGCCGTCGATACCTACCGGAGCCGGAACTACGCTTCAACCGTCATGAACGCTCCTTCCACCAAGGACCTGGCCCCGCCGCTGTTAGCGGCGGCCGTCTTCGTGGCCCAGCGGCTCGCCGCGTCCGGCCACCGGGGCTGGATCGTTGGGGGCGCCGTGCGCGACCTGGCGCGCGGCGTGCCGCCATCCGACGTGGACATGGGCACCGACGCGACGCCGGACGAGATCGAGGCCCTGTTCCCGCGCACCATCGGCGTGGGGCGCGCCTTCGGCACCGTCGTCGTCGTCACGGAGAGCGCTGACGTCGAGCTGACCACTTTTCGGGCGGAGGGCGGCTACAGCGACGCTCGGCGCCCCGACGAGGTGCGCTACGGCAGCACCCTCGAGGAGGACGCCGAGCGCCGCGACTTCACGCTCAAC
>JAJFFA010000968.1 GCA_021776885.1 Planctomycetota bacterium | reverse complement strand
CTTCACGGTCGAGACGGGAACGCCGTTGCGCGCCGCGATCTCGCGCGGCGCGAGGCCGTCGTAGTAGCGCAGGAGCACGACCGAGCGGTAGGGCTCGTCGAGGGCCAGCACCTCCCCCGCGACCTCGCGCGCGACCGCGATTCGCGCGACCACCTCGTCGGTCGCCGGAGCCGCCGATGCGCCGCGCGCCGTCTGCTCACGGCGCGCCCGGCGCTCGATTCGCCGCGCGCGATCGCGTGCGGCGTTGCGCAGCACGCGCCCGAACCAGGCCCGGGTCGTGCCGCGCTCGTGGGGCTCCCGCGAGAGGGCGGCCACGAAGGCGTCCTGCGCCAGGTCGTCGGCCGCGTGCGGGTCGCGCACCAGGCGGCGCGCCAGGGCACGCACCCAGTCGAGGTGTTCGAGGGCGGTCTGGTCCATGCTCGGCTTCCCCAACGCCACGGGGGCCGAACAGGACTCGGCCAACCCCGTACTTTTCTTCCTCGGGCTCGTTCTCTCGCCTTCGGATGCGCCCGAGCACAACCCGCAGACCCGCTTCGTGACACGGCTCAGCGCCTGCAGCGGGTGGCGTACGCGATCGGGGGCAGCGCATCCCCCCGCGGCTCACAACAGGCCGATGGGACGGGGCGTGAAGCCCGGCAGGACGGCGGCCAGGTCAGAGCGACCCAGGAAGCCCGCGAGCTCGGCGTAGAGGTCGCGGAAGTCCGTCGTGTGGGCCAGGTCCCGGGCCTGGTTCAGGGCCTCGGGGGCCAGGCCGGGCCAGGCCCCGACGACGCGCCGGTCACGATCCGTGCGCTTCAACGCGCCGCCCAGGGCCAGGGCGCAGCTGGCCCAGCCATGGTCGCTCCCGCCCGTTCCGTTCTCGCGCGCGGTGCGGCCGAACTCGGTCACGCAGACGACGAGCACGTCGTCGAGGCGCTGGTCCAGGTCGCGGGCCAGGGCGGCCAGGCCCTCGGCCAGGGTGCGCACGCGCTCGGCATGGGGGCCCGTCGCCGCGCCCTGGTTCTGGTGCGTGTCCCACCCATCGAGGTCGAGGCAGCCGACCTCGAGCCCGACGTCGGCACGGATCAGGCGCGCCAGCTCGCGCGCGCGCCGGCCAAAGTCGGTCTCCGGGTACTCGACCTTCGTCGAGTGCGGCATGCGCGCCACCGCCTGCAGCTGGGACAGGGCGTCGAGGGACGCTCGACCACCGCGCTGCAGCGCTCCGGGGGCTGAGGCCGGGGCGGCGTAGGCCCGGTCCAGGGCGCTGAGGGTGCGCGCGAAGCCGTCCGTCGCGCCCGGGAACGAGAGGTCGTCGAGCCCGCGCAGCGCCATGGCCTGGGCCTCGCCGCGCAGGCTGCGCGGCAGGGAGCTGCCGAGGGCGATGGCGCGCACCGGTCCACGGCCGCGGCTCGTCGCCAGGTGGCGGTTGAGCCAGCCGGCGGTCGAGGCCGCGCTCCCTTCCACGGCCGTTTCCCAGACGTCCTGCTCCTCGAAGTGCGAGCGCGTGTTCTGAGCGTGGCCCACTGCCGGAAGGGCCAGGGCCGTGCCGTCCTCGAAAAAGGGCAGGAGTGCCGCGGCCGCCGGGTGCAGGCCGAAGAAGCCGTCCAGGTCGAGGGCGCCGCCCTCGCTCCCCGGCCGCGGGATCGCCAGGCTCGGGCGCAGGTCGTAGTAGGCCGACTCGCCGTGGGGCACGATCAGGTTGAGCCCGTCCGCGCCGCCGCGCAGGAAGACGACAACCAGGGTCGGGCGTCTGGCGCTCGCGACGGGGCCCTTCTCGAGGGCCAGGGCGACGCGCGGCGCGAGGGTCAGGGCGCCCGCGGAGCCCAGCAGGGCGCGGCGGGACAGGAGCAGCGGGACCTGGTGAAGTCGGCTCATTTCAAGTTCGCCTCCGGCAGGCGGCACAGCAGCACGGTCAGCTCGTCGACAAGGCGCCACGGATCGCGGCGCTCTTCGGCTCCAAAGGCCAGGGCCGCCTCGTTCGACTCCGCCCCGAGGGTGTGGCCGGTCAGGCGCACGGCCGCGTGGTCGAGGGCGCGCTGGCGCCAGGCCCGCGGATCCCCGCCCGCGTAGCGCTTGACTCCGTTGGGCACGAACTGGCGCACGGCCCAGGGCACCTGCTGCACCCAGCGCCAGCGCTGCAGCAGCCCGTTGGTGTCGGCCCAGGCCTCGTCCTCCTCGGGGTAGCCGTCGGGTGTCGCGCGGTCGAAGAGGCCCATGCCCGCGTTCTGCAGGAACTGCCCCAGGGACCCGTCGAGCGCCGGGGTACCCCCGGCGCGCCCGACGCGCAGGCCGTAGTCGAGGGGGCTCTGGATGCGCGGATGCGAGAGCTCGGCCCAGAACGCGGGGTGCTGCGCGATGCAGCGCAGGAGCGCGCGGAAGTCGCCGCCGCTGGCCAGGAAGACGCCGCTCAGGTCGTCGACCAGCCCCTCGTCGGCGGGCGCGCGAACGTAGTGCTCGGCGAACTTCCTCGAGAGGAAGCGCGCCGTCGAGGGATGGCGCGCGAGCAGCTCGAGCACCTCGCGCACGCGCTCGAAGCGCTGCGCGGGCGGCGTGGCGTCGAAGCGCCGCGAGAGCACCTGGCGCGGGCTCCCGTCCGAGAGCTCGGGGTCGAAGCGCAGAACCAGGCGCAGGTACTGCGCCACGCCGTCCAGCGGCGCCTCCTGACTGACCGTCAGCCCGGCCAAGAGCTGCGCCAGCTCCGTCACGTCCTCCTGTGTGTAGCCCCCATCGACCCCTAGCGTGTGCAGCTCGAGCAGCTCGCGCGCGTAGTTCTCGTTCAGGCGTCCGGCGTAGCTCTCGCTCTGGTCGAGGTAGCGCAGCATCGTCGGGCTCGTCGCCGAGGCCAGCAGCAGCTCGCCGAAGGGCGCGAAGCCGAGGCGCGCGTACTCCTCGTGTTCGCCCCACTCCGCCGGCATGCCGGTCTTGCCCGACCAGGTCGAGAAGTGGTCGTCGACCCAGAGCACGAAGCGCGCGCGCAGGGGGTTGTCCGTGCGCAGGGCGTGGGACACGACCAGGCGCGGGGCCTGGTAGGCCAGGTCGGCACCGAGGCGCGTCGCCGCGTGCCCGCGGGCGACCTCGTCGCCCGACCCCGAGCCCTCGAGCGCCGCATCCAGCCAGGCCCCTGGCCCGAGGGTCAGCAGCTCGCCCAGCTCGGCAGGGTCGGGGCCGTAGGCGAAGCGGTTCAGCAGGTGCAGCGCGCGGTCGTAGGGGCCGGGCTCCTCCGGCGGCGCGGCGCGCACGTGGATCGAGAGCACGCCGGTGTCCGCGACGTTCCCGGCGCGGTCGCTGACGCGCACGGAGAGCTCGTGCTCGCCCGGGGCGACGTCGCGCAGCAGCAGCGGCAGGAGCACCCGACCCAGGCCGTCGGGCACGTGGGCGAAGGTCCCCTGCCGTCGCCCATCGAGCCAGATGTCCGCCTCGGAGAGGGCGTCGTCGTCGAAGGCCTCGACCACGACCGCGTCGACGCCGTGGGCCACGTGCCCGGCAGCGGGGTAGACCAGGCGCGCGGAGGGCGGGTCGAGGTCCTCGCCTGTGCGCGGGCGCTGCAGGGCCAGGCTGCGCACGCGCAGCTCGCGTCCGCCGC
>JAJFFA010000967.1 GCA_021776885.1 Planctomycetota bacterium | reverse complement strand
CTTGAGCGTGACGAGCTCGGGCAAGTACCTCTTGTGCCGCTCCCTGACCACATGCGGCAACCCGGCCCGGCCAGACTTCTTCCGCCCAGCCCCACGTCGTTGCCCTCCCCAGCGCAGTTGCTCGAAGCACATCTGCTGCATGCCACTACTACGTAGCGGGCGGCGAAACGTAACGAGAATCTCCAGAAAACACCTATGCCGCAATCAAGAAGTTTGCGCCTGTCCGACTACGCACCGACCAAGAATCCGGACCCGCCCGCTCGCTCCCGTCGCCATCGTCCGTTGGCTCTCTGGCCCCCTTGGAGCCAACGGACGATGGCGACGGGAGTGAGCGGGCGGCGCTCGCTACCAGAGCCAGAGGACGGAAGGCCTCTCGTGCGAGCGAACGAGCTGGGAGCGAACGATCCAAGAGCCAAGAGCCAAGACCCAAGACCCAGCGCCACAGCCCGCCGCCCTCAGGAGTCGCGCACGTGAGCCAGGAAAGTCGCCAGGTCCCGCCCCGGCTCGTCGACGAAGGTCTCGCCCGTGACGAAGACTTCGTCCATGCGGTCGGGGCGGAAGTTGCGGAAGTCCTCGCGCAGCTCGCACCAGGCGACGAGGGTCCAGGCGTTGCCCCAGAAGTAGAGGCCCAGGGGGCGCACCGTGCGCTCGCTGGCGCTGCCGTCCGCGCGGCGGTACTCGAAGCGCACCTTCTCGTGGGAGCCGATCGCCTCGCGTAGGGGCTCGAGGTTCAGGGCCAGGCCTTCGCGGGCGATGGCGGGGGCCCACAGGGTGCGCTTCTCGAGCATGGGCCGCATGCGCGCGGGCAGGACGGCCTCGACCTTCTGCAGGATGCTGCTGGCGCGCTGGGCCAGGTCGCGGTCGGCGAAGGCGCGCACCATGCCCACGCCGAGGACCAGGGCTGCGAGCTCGCCCTCGTCGAACATCAGGGGCGGCAGGTCGAAGTCCTCGGGCAGCATGTAGCCCACCCCGGCCTCGCCCTCGATGGGGACGCCGGAGAGGACCAGGTCACGCACGTCGCGGTAGATCGTGCGCTCGGACACCTCGAGCTCCGCCGCCAGCTCGGCGGCGGTCACGGTGCGCACCTTGCGCAGGTGCTGGACCAGACGGAAGAGTCGATCGGCGCGTCTCATGCTGCCAGGGAGCCTACCGCGGAAAGCAGCCATGGGAGAACGGGCGGCTTCCCGCGGCGCCCGTGACTCAGGCCTCCTTCAGGAATGGCTTGAACTCATCGCTGGGCTCGATCGGGCTGCTGATGTAGAGGGCGATCCCGTTGGGGTCGCGCAGGATCATGCGCCGGTCCCCCCAGGGCATGTCCTCCGGGGGGCTCTCGATCTCGACGCTGGCGTCCCACAGGCGGCTGTGCTCGGCGTCGACGTCGTCGACGCCGAGGGCGAAGTACAGGCCCTCGGGGCTCGAGAGCGGGCCCTGCATGTCCCGCGGGTCCATGAACGAGACCTCGACCGACGGGTTTCCCGGCAGGCGCAGGCCGACGAAGGTGGGCGAGTCGAAGAAGGCGCGGAAGCCGAGGGTGCTCTCGTAGTAGGCCTTGGTCTCGCTGATCCGGGTGGTGCTGAAGATGGGGCCGAGCTGCTTGGCGCCGAGGGTGGTGGTGGTCTGCATCCGAGGGTCTCCTGGTGGGCGGAGCGGGGGGTCGAAGGGAAGGGCGCGCCGCCACGCGGCAGCGCTGCACCCTTTCTACGCACCCCCTCCTGACAGCGTGGCGTCAGGAGCCGCCCGGAAATTTCAGCGCCCGTCGCGCGGGCTACGCGCGTAGTAGAGCGGCAGGTGGAGGCGCGACTCGTCCTGCACGACCTGCACTCCTGACAGCTCCGGGTGCTCCTCGAAGGGCTCGAGTACGAGGGTCTGGCGCGCGCCCGGCTGCAGAGCGTCGACCCAGGGATCGCGCAGCCCGTTGAGGTTCGCGCGCCAGGCGACGAGCACGCGCTCGCCCGAGCGCGGGCCCGAGCGCAGGGAATACTCGAACACGGCCAGGGTGTCGGGGTAGGCGTCGGGCGCGGGGATCTCGACCCGCGCGACGAGCTCGAGCTCGTGCGTTTCCTGGGTGGCCGGGCGCTTCGGCTCGGCGTGCCGGCGGGCGGCCTGGGCCTCGCGCGTGACCTCCCCCGTGGTGAGGGCGCGGGCGTGGACCGCGATGCAGCTGAAGGCGGCGTGGTTTCCGCAGGTCTCGAGGCTTGGCACAGCGCCCGGACGGAGAGGGCGGCCCAGGGCCAGGCGTCCAGGGCGGAAGCCCCGGGCCCCGGTCAGCGCCTCGCCCAGGGGCGCCTCGAAGTGCACGCGCCCGTCGATGTGGACGCGCAGGCGCTCGCGCTCGATGACGAGGGCCACGTGCACGGGCGCGGCGCTGGACCCGGCGGGACCGCTGACGTCCCCCTGGCCGAGGCCCCTGAGCTGCACGCGCTGCCCGCCGCCCTCGACCGCGCGCAGCAGGCACAGCTGCGCCGCGTCCGTGTCCGTCCCCAGCGACAGGAAGCCCCCGTGCTCGGACTCCGTGGAGCAGCGCTTCGAGCCCGGCGCCGGGTCGACCCAGGCCTCGAGGGTCAGCTCGCCCGAGCGCTCGAAGCCCGCGGCGACGCGGGCCTGCGAGTCCGCGT
>JAJFFA010000966.1 GCA_021776885.1 Planctomycetota bacterium | reverse complement strand
GGACCGGCGCTCTTGCAATCGGAGGAATGGCCATGGGAACGATGATGAAGGTGTCCGCCGCGGCTCTCGTGGTGGCGGCCTGTGTGTACTTCGCGGTGCGAACACCGCCGGCCGAGCCAGCGCGGATGGCGGCGGCCCTTCCGCCGGCGGCCGACGTGGAGCTCGCGGATGTCGCGGTCGTGTCCGCGGTCGAAGACCCGGCCCCGGAGGCCGCGCGACGGATCCCTGTCGCGGAGGAGACTCCCGCCCGTGTGTCTGCGGTCCGAGGAACGAACGTGCTGCGCGTGGTCCTCGAGGGGATCAGCGCAGAGGACGCGCGCAGGGCGACGGTCACGGTGACGGGCGTGGACGCGCGCGACGGGTGGCCCATGCAGATCGGAGACCCGTGGCCGTGCCAGGGGCTGACGAGCGAGTTCGACCTGGATCCGGCCTTTGCGAGGGTGGAGCGACTCGCACGCCTGCGCACGGGCGAGCTGGAGGTCGCGGTCGAACATCCGCATCAGCTCGGCGGGAGGTCCAGGGTCTCTCTGGCCCGTGGCGTGGAGCGGGCGAATGGCGAGACCCTCCACGAGGTGCGGCTGCGCCTGGTCGAGCCGGAGTACTGGCCGGAATACACGCTGGCCGTGCGCGACGCCCACACGCGGGCGCACCTCGAGGATGTCGAGCTGCGCATCAGGTCGGGCCCTGACATGGCCATCTGGGGGCGGAACCAGCCGGGCACGTGGTTCGACGGCGGCCTGAGCTCGCCCATCGCACTGATGGGCGGGCGCGAGCCGGACCCGCCGCTGGCCACGGTCGCCGGCCTGGCGCGGGTCCCCGCGGCGGGCGAGTCACCCCGGCTCGTCGAGCTCGCGCGCCGCCGGCCGCCCGAGGGCGGCGTCAGCGTCTCCGCGCGGGCGCCCGGTTACGCCTGGGGCTCGACCTCGATCGACGTCTCGAAGGGCGAACGCGAGCTGCTGCTGGAGCCGGCCACCACACTCGAGGTGTCGCTCTCGAACGTGCAGCTCGAGCGCTACGCCGCGCTCGAGACGCTGCCCATGCTCTGCGTCTACTGGATCAGGGAGGACGGAGGAAACAGCTCGGTGCACTACGAGCCGCTCGACGAGACGCTCGCGACCGAGGGGCTGCGGCTCGACAGCCTGGTGCCGGGCGGATACCGCGTCGCGCTCGAGCTGGGCGGGGGGTCGTGGACGACGCAACCCGTGCTCGCCCTCGAGGAGCTGGTCCTGGCCGCCGGCGAAACGCGCGAGCTGCTGCTGCAGCTGGCCGACCCGCCTTTGCCGCCGGAGCGCGCGACCCTCGGCGGCGTGGTCTCCTTCTCGACCCCCACGGCCACCCCTACCGCCACCTGGAGCGAGGAGAACGTCCGCCTGCAGCTCTACTTCCAACCCACGCAGAGGTGGCGCGACCCCGACTTCGAGTTCGCCCTGTCCGACCTCTCGCGCGTCGGCGGCGCGCTCCCCACTTGGGGCTTCCGCGTGGAGAACTTGCCCGTAGGCATGTACCGGGTCCAGCTCATGCCCTTCCTGAAGGTCTGGATGATCGACCTCCCGGCCACTGGAGCTCTGGACCTGGAGCTCGTGCTCCCGGAGCTGGCCGAGGTGCGGGTCGAGACCGTCGATGGGCGAAGCGGCGAGCGCGTCCCTCGCAGCGAGCTCTACTACCGCTATCGGGAGCCCGTCGCGGGTCAGCGGCAGCGCGACCTGGCCCGGGCCGACAGCGAGGAGCCCGGCCGCTTCCGCTTCTGGGCCGCGCCCGGCGCGGTCCGGATCTGGCCCAAGTTTCCGAACGGGGCCGAGCGGGAGTACGGCGGGAATGGAATGGACCTCGAGCTGGTCCCCGGCCTGCAGTCGGTGAAGTTCGAGTTCGCGCCCGTCTACGCCATGCGCTTCGAGTTCCGCGAAGACGGCACCGCCCTGCCCACCGGCCCCCTGGGGCTGGATACGATCCGGGACATCCGCGCGGTCGACCACGAGGGTCGCGTGACGGACGGCGGTCTCCAGCGGGACATGCTCGTCGAGGTGAGCGCGCCCGGGCTCTACGAGATCAGCTTCGAGCGCATCGACATGGACCGCTACCACCCGCTCCCGCCCCGGCGCGTCGACCTGCGCGCGGGCGAGACGACCGAGGTCATCGTCGAGCTGCAGCGGAAGTAGCACCCCGCGTGCTCTGCCCGACGTGCGGCAGCGAGCGACCTCTCGACCAAGGGCCATGAGAGTCTCTAACGCGTGGGCGGCTGACCGGGACGTGCAGGGAAGGCACACTGTCCGGACCTCGACCGTCCCCGACCAGCTGCCCACGTATGCACCACGCCAGATTCAGGACTCTACTGCTCGCCACCACGCTGCTCGGCGGCTGTGCCTCGACGCAGGAGGTGCCCGCGGACTCGGTCGCGGAGGTGCGGGCGAAGCCGGCCTTCTCGCGCCAGAGCCGGCTGCGGGGTTCGATCACGCGCGAGCGGGAGTGGTGGGATGTCTTGCACTACGACCTCGAGCTCGAGGTCCTGCCCGGGACGCGGCGCCTGAAGGGCTCGAACACGATCACCTTCCGCACCCTCGCGCCCGGTGAGCGGATGCAGGTCGACTTGCAGCCGCCTCTGGAGGTGACGCGCGTGACCCACGTAGATCAGGGAGAGGTCGAGCTCGACTTCGAGCGCGAGGGCAACGTGTACTGGATCCGGTTTCCCGAGGCGCTCGCTGCGTCGGTCGAGCAGCGGGTGCGGGTGGAGTACAAAGGCGCGCCGCTCGAGAGCGAGCGGCCGCCGTGGACCGGCGGCTTCACCTGGGAGACCGATGAGAAGGGCCACGCCTTCATCGCCACCACCTGCCAGGGCATCGGCGCCAGCGTCTGGTGGCCGAACAAGGACCACGGCTACGACGAGCCGGATCGCGGCATGGACGTGCGCGTGACGGTGCCCCAGGGGCTGGTCGCCGTTTCGAACGGCCGGCTGATCGAGCGACAGGCGAACCCCGGCGCGGGGACCGAGATGTTCCACTGGCGCGTCGTCAACCCGATCAACAACTACGCGGTCAACGTTAACATCGGGAACTACGTCGCGCTCCCCGGCACGTACGCGGGCGAGGCGGGCACGCTGGACCTCGAGTACTGGGTGCTCGAGCACCAGGTCGAGCTCGCGCGCGAGCACTTTCGCGAGGCCCCGCGCACCCTGGCCGCCTTCGAGCACTGGTTCGGCCCCTAGCCGTTCTACGCGGACAGCTACAAGCTCGTCGTCGTGCCGTACCTGGGTATGGAGCACCAGAGCTCGGTGACCTACGGCAACGGCTTCCAGAACGGCTACCGTGGCCGTGACCTGAGTGAGACCGGAGTCGGGATGAAGTTCGACTTCATCGTCGTGCACGAGAGCGCGCATGAGTGGTTCGGGAACAACGTGTCGTGCGTGGACGTCGCGGACCTGTGGATTCACGAGAGCTTCGCCAACTACGCGGAGAACCTGTTCGTCGAGTACCACTTCAGCGCGGAAGAGGCCCAGGACTACGTCATCGGTTGCCGCGCCCTGATCCGCAACGAGGAGCCGATCATCGGCACCTACGGAACCAACACCTCGGGCTCGGGGGACATGTACTACAAGGGCGGCAACATGCTGCACACCATGCGCCACGTGCTGAACGACGACGTGGCCTGGCGCGAGCTGCTGCGCGGGATGAACGCGGAGTTCTGGCATCGGACGGTGACGACCGAGGAGTTCGAGGACTACATCTGCCACGCGACCGGCTTCGACTTCCGGCCCCTCCTCGACCAGTACCTGCGGACGACGGAGCTGCCCGTGTTGAAGTACGAGCGCGGCGACGGGACCCTCGCCCTGTGGTGGGAGTCCGTCGTGCCGGGCTTCAGCTTGCCGGTCGTGGTCAGGATCAACGCCAAGGAGCAACGCGTGCAGGTCTCGGAGGAGCGCTGCGTGGTCGAGCTGGACGGAGCGCTCGAGTCCTTCGAGCTGGACCGCAACTTCTACATGGACGTCGAGGAGGTGACGGGCACGGGGGCCGGGCGCTCCGCCGAATAGGATCCTGGCATGCTGATCCCCCTGCTGGCCGCCTTGGCGCCGTGGATCGTCAGCGCCGGCGCTGACGAACGACCCAACGTCCTCTGGTTGACAGTCG
>JAJFFA010000965.1 GCA_021776885.1 Planctomycetota bacterium | reverse complement strand
GAGGACGCCTTCGACCTGGCCCGGGCCTACCTCGAAGCCCTCGCGCGACAGCTCGACGACCCGCCGCCGGGCGGCCTGGTCGACTCCGACTACGGCCGGCCCGAGGTGGGCCTGGCCTGTTCGCGCCTGGGCGTCGACCTGGCCGACCAGGGACGCCACGGGGAAGCCCTGGCGGCCTTCGAGCTGGCGCTGCGCTTCGAGCCCGAGTCCGGGCTGGCCCAGGGCAACGTGGCGCGCGCCCTGGCCCGCGCGGAGCGCGCCCTCGAGGCGGCCGACGCCTTCCGTCGCGCGCTCGAGCTGGCCCCGGACTCGAGCGAGCTGCGCCTCGACTACGCGCGCCTGCTCCTCGGCCTGGGGCGCGAGCGCCGGGCGGCGACGGAGCTCGAGGCCGTCCTGGCCCTGGACACGGAGAACCTCGAGCTGGCCCTCGCCATCGGCGCGGTGTGCGACAGCGGTGGCCTCGCGAAGCGTGCGCTCGTCGCCTACGAGCGTGCCCTGACCCTGGCCCCCGACGACCCACAGTGCGTCCAGCGCCTGGCCGCCGCGCGCTGGACGGCCGGGGAGCGGGAGGCCGCGCGCACGCTGCTCGAACGCCTCGAGGGGCTCGCGCCCGAGCGCGCGGCGAAGCTGCGCGCCAAGTGGGAGTAGGCGCGCGCCCACCCCGCTGCTACCTTCCGCTGTTCATGGGTCCCCGGCTGCTCTTCGCGCTCTTGCTGTGCTGCTCCGTCGCCTGCGACGGCGGCGCGCGGGACGCCCGTCCCAACGTGATCCTGATCGTGGCCGACACGACCCGGCGCGACAAGCTGGGCTGCTACGGCGACGGCAGCGGGCTGACGCCGAACGTCGACCGCCTGGCGCAACAAGGCGCGCTCTTCGAGCAGGCCAGTGGCCACGCCCCCTGGACCCTGCCCTCGAGCGCCTCGTTGCTCACGTCGCTCCTGCCCCAGCAGCATGGCGCCGGCGGGCACCTCGGCAAGTTCACGGCCCTCGACCCCGGCGTCGAGACCCTGGCGGAGCGCTTCCGCGGGGCGGGCTACGCCACGGCGTCGATCGTCAACGTCGACTTCCTCGGGCCGGTCTTCGGCCTGACCCGCGGCTTCGAGCACAGCGACGTCCAGGCCTTCGCGAGCAACGTGGAGGTGCGCCGCGCGGACGCGACCACGACGGCGGCCCTGACCTGGATCGACCGGGTGCGCAAGACGGACGAGCGCCCCTTCCTGTTGCTCGTGCACTACTTCGACGCCCACGCGGTCTACGATCCGCCGCAACCCTTCCGGCGCCGCTTCGCCGCCGAAGCGGACCGCGAGGACACGAGCTTCGTGTTCGGGACCCGCGACCATATGCTCGCCCTGCGGCGCGGCACGCTGGCCCTCGACCCGGCCGTGCTGGCCCGTGCCGAGCGCCTGTACGAGGGCGAGATCGCGTACATGGACCAGGAGATCGGGCGCCTGCTCGACGGCCTCACCCAGCGCCAGCTCGACGCCGGGACGATCGTCTGCTTCACCACCGACCACGGCGAGGAGTTCCTCGACCACGGCGGCTTCGAGCACGGCCACTCGCTGCACGCCGAGCTGATCGACGTGCCCCTGATCCTGCGCGGTCCGGACATCGACCCGCGGCGCGTCGCCGAGCCCGTGCGCCACATCGACGTGCTGCCGACCCTGTGTGAGCTGACGGGCATGGCCGTGCGCCCGAGCTACGCGGGCCGCAGCCTCGTGCCCGCGCTCCTGGGCGAGCCCCTACCCCCGGCGCCCACCCTGGCCCACGGCAACTTCTGGGGCGCGCCGCTCTCCAGCCTGCGCGCCGGAAGCCTCAAGGTCATCGTGGACGCGGCCAGCCCCGGGGCTGCCCCGGCGCTCTACGACTGGCACAAGGACGCGCGCGAGGTGCGCGACCTGGGCGCCGCCGAGGCGTCGGCCGCAGGCCAGCTGGCGGCGGAGCTCGCGCGGCTCGAAGCGACCCTGGGTCAGAAGCGCGGCGGCGCGGTCGAGCTCGACCCGCACATGCAGGACACCCTGACCCAGCTCGGGTACATGGGCGACTCCGAGGACGAGGACTAGACATGCAGATCGGTTTCGTGGGCCTGGGCAAGATGGGCGGCAACATGAGCCGCAGGTTGGTCGCGGCGGGGCACAGCGTGGTCGGCTTCGACCCCAGCGCCGAGACCGTGGCCGCCCTCGAACAGGAGGGCGTGCGCGGCGCCGGCTCCCCCGCGGAGCTGGTCCAGCAGCTCGAGGGCCGGCGCGCGGTGTGGGTCATGGTGCCCGCCGGGGACGTGACCCAGAGCGTGCTCGACGAGCTGGCCGGGCTGGTCTCGAAGGGTGACGTGCTGATCGACGGCGGCAACTCGAACTACAAGGACACCCAGCGCCGCGCCGCGGCCCTGGCCGAGCAGGGCATCGAGCTGGTCGACGCCGGCACCAGCGGCGGGGTGTGGGGCCTCGCGGAGGGCTACAGCCTGATGGTCGGCGGCAGCGAGGACGCGGTCGCGCACCTCGAGCCGCTGCTGCGCGCCCTCGCCCCCGGAGCCGACCAGGGCTGGGGGCGGGTCGGACCCAGTGGCGCGGGGCACTGCGTGAAGATGATCCACAACGGGATCGAGTACGGGATGATGCAGGCCTACG
>JAJFFA010000964.1 GCA_021776885.1 Planctomycetota bacterium | reverse complement strand
AGGAAGGCCGCGTCGACGACGCATCCCGGGCGCACCAGCCAGCGCAGCACCGTCTGGGCGCCGAGGCTGTGGCCGCCGGCGGCGATGCGCGTCCAGTCGACAAAGGGCAGGGCCGCGGCGTGGCGCACCAGGAACTCCATGTCCCCCAGGGAACCGTCCAGCGCGTCGACCCCGAAGCCGTCGCCGTCCGCCCTGGGGTAGGCACTGCCGATCACGACGTAGCCGTGGCTCGCGAGGTACTCGGCCAGGGCCGCGTTGTCCTCGAAGGAGGATCCCGCGCCCGAGTGGTAGACGACCAGGGGGAAGGGCCCGGGGGCGGCGGGCGCGTCGCGCAGACACGCGCTCGGGCTGGCCAGGAAGCGCGCCAGGAGGCTGCGCTGCTGCGCGTCCAGGGTCTCCTCGGCGGCCCCGAAGAGCTCCCCCACCAGCACGCCCCGGGCGTGGTCGCCCAGGGCCCGGGCGAGGGAGGTCAGCTGTTCCTGGTCCGGACGCGGATCGAGGTACTCGGCGTAGGCCATGACCTCGCCCTGGGCCGAACGCGCGGGGTACCAGAGCTGGATCAGCAGCGGACGCGGCGCCCGGCCCTCATCCGCGTAGAGCCCCGCGTGGGCGTAGGCGCGGCCCGGATCGAGGGCCCAGCTGGAGCGGAAGCCCACCGGGTGGGCGCCGTGCTCCAGGCCCGACCACGGGCTGGCCTGGGCCGCTGCCGCCGCGGACAGCAGCAGGAGCGCGGCCAGAGCCGTCAAGGCTCGAGGGGCCCCACCCGTGCCTCCACCGCCGCCACCAGCTCGCCCGAGCGCACTAGCTCGAGCGCGGCCTCGAGGTCGGGGGCCAGGAAGCGGTCCTTCTTGATCGGCTTGATCACCTTGCGCACGGCATCGTAGGCCGCCTGGGCGCCGGCGCCCGGCTCGAGCTGCTTGTTGAACTCGCGCGCCTGGGCGGCAGTCAGGAGCTCGATGGCCAGGACGCGCTCGGTGTTCTCGAGAATCGTGCGCGCCTTGCGCGCCGCGGTGACCCCCATCGAGACGTGGTCCTCCTGGCCCGCACTGGTCGGCACCGTGTCCACCGACGCCGGGTGCGCGTGGATCTTGTTCTCGCTGGCGATCGCGGCGGCCGCAACCTGGGCGATCATCAGGCCCGAGTGCAGGCCGGGGCTCATGGCCAGGAACGCGGGCAGGCCCGACAGGTCGGGGTTGACGAGCTGCTCGACCCGGCGCTCCGACACGTTGGCCAGGGTGCACAGGGAGAGGCCCAGGTAGTCGAGCACCATCGAGACCGGCTGGCCGTGGAACATGCCCGCGGACAGGACCTCGCCCGTGTCGGGGAACAGGAGCGGGTTGTCGGTCACCGCGTTGACCTCGGCGCCGAGCACCTCGCCGACGTGGGCCAGGGCCGTCTTCACCGCGCCGTGGACCTGGGGCACGCAGCGCAGGGAATAGGGGTCCTGCACCCGATCGCAGGCCGAGTGGGAGGCGAGCACCTCGGACCCCTCCAGGCACTTGCGCACGTTGGCCGAGGTGCGCCGATGGCCCTCGGAACCCTTGAGCTCGGCCAGGCGCGGATCGAAGGGGCGCGCGCTCCCGAAGAGGGCTTCCAGGCTCAGGCTGGCGACGGCGTCGGCCGCGCGGGACAGGTTGCTCGCGCCCAGCCAGGTGACGACCCCCGTGGCCTTCATGATCTCGGTGCCGTTGATCAGCGCCAGCCCCTCCTTCGCCGCGAGCTGGATCGGCTCACGGCCGATGGCGCGCAGGGCCGCCTTGGCGCTCTTGCGCTTGCCGTCCACGTAGGCGTGGCCGAAGCCCATGTACGCGGCGGTCATGTGGGCCAGGGGCGCCAGGTCGCCGCTGGCGCCCACCGAGCCCTGGCGCGGGACCGCCGGGACGAACCCGGCCTCGAGGAAGGCGAGCAGGTCGCGCACCAGCTCGACGCGCACCCCCGAGTGCCCACGTACCAGGCCGTTCAGGCGCAGGACCTGGGCGATGCGCACCTCCTCGAGGGGCATGTCCTCGCCGAAGCCGCAGCAATGGGAAAGCACCAGGTTGCGCTGCAGCTCCTCGAGGTCTCCGCTCTCGATTGCGACACTCTTCAGCTTCCCGAAGCCGGTGGTGATGCCGTAGACCACGTCGCGCTGGGCCACGTGCCGCTCGACCAGCGCCCGCGCCCGGCGCACCGCGTCGAAGGCCTCGCGGCCCACGCTGATCCGCGCGGGCCCGCCCCGCGCGATGGGCAGCAGGTCGTGCAGGGTGAGCGAACTTCCGTCGAGGGAGAGCGTTTTCAACCGTCAGAGTCTCTTCGTACTAGGGACAGGGGGGCGCCGCATTCTAGTATCCAGGTCCCCGATGGCCCCGCTCCAAGCCGACCCGCGTCGCTTCCTCGACCACCTCCCCGACGAGCCGTCCACCGCCCTGGCGAGGGGTCTGCTCATGGCGGGGCACGCCGACATCCTGGCCGACGAGGGCTCCAGCCGCTCCGACCCCGCCTTCGCCCTGATCCTGCCCACGGACGCCCTGGCCATCGTCCCGGGCCCCTGCTCGACGGCCCTCTTCCACGAGCTGCTCGAGCGCCGTACACGCTTCGAAGAGGTCGTTTTCTGCCGCCCCGAGTCGGGTCTGGCCCTCAACCTGCCCCCCGGCATCGAGCGCATTCCCTACACCCTCTATCGCCACCCGACGCCCCGCCGGCTGCTGGCGCCGGAGCGCCCGGTCGAGCTCATCGGGGCTGACACCTTCGACCCCGCGCTCTTCCAGGCCTGGGATGACGAGTCCATCGAAGAGATCATCCAGGCCGTGCGCCGCGGACCCCTGTATGTCGTGCTGGAGGAGGGTCAGGCCCTCGCCGTGGCCCACGCCTTCAGCGAGACCGAGCGCTTCTTCGATGTCGCACTCGAGACGCGCTCCGACCGGCGCCGTGGTGGGCTGGCGAGCAGCGCGTTCCTGGCTCTGACCCAGGCCCAGCTCGACGCGGGCCGCGAGCCCCTCTGGGGCGCCGCCGAGACCAACGCCCCGTCCGGCTCCCTGGCCCGCCGCCTGGGCTTCGAGGCGGTGGCCGAGGGCATGCTGATCCAAGCGGAGTAACCTCGCCGGGGCCGGCTGCTAGCCCTCGAGGCTAACTCCCCCCCCCCGCTCTCTCCACTGCCCCCCAGCACAAGGAACCGCATGGCCCCCGCCCTGCTCCGTGGTCCCCTCGTCGCCCCCGTTCTGTCCTGCGCCGCTGCCGCAGCGCTGCTCTGCCCCGGCACCCGGGCCCAGGACAGCTCCGATCCCGAACAGCAGCCG
>JAJFFA010000963.1 GCA_021776885.1 Planctomycetota bacterium | reverse complement strand
GTCATCGGCGTCAAGTCGAGCGTCGCTCTGGTCGCGACCCTCGTGGCCATCGAGCTGGCCCTGCGCTTCCTGCTCTTCGTGCCGTGGGGCCCGACGCGCTCCCTCTCCCTGCGCTTGAGAGACCCCTCGAGCTACTCCCTGCGCTACTCCGACGAGAACTGGAAGCTGCGGCTGCGCTTCAACGAGAAGCATGCCCCACCCCCGCGCTACGACGCGCTGCTGGGCTGGGTCAACGCCAAGACCGAGGCCGGGACCTACGCCCACGCCGCCCGGGCGACCCTCGGCGAGCGCACCCCCATCCTGCTCTACGGCGACTCCTTCGCCGCCTGCGCCCTGCCGGGACAGGACTGCTGGGAAGAGCTCCTCGAGCGCAGCGACCTCGGCTCGACCCACGCCGTGATCAACTACGGCACCGGGGGCTACGGCTTCGACCAGGCCTGCCTGCTGCTCGAGCGCTCCCTGCCGGCCTGGCTCGAGGCCTCGCCCGTCGTCGTGCTCTCCCTCCTGGTGGACGACGACCTCGACCGCACGTTCCTGACCCTGCGCGGCTGGCCCAAGGCGCACTACGGCTTCGACGACGCGGGCGAGCTGGTGCTCGACACGACGCCCATGCCGGACTCGGGCGCCTTCGTCGACGCGAACCCGGTGGGGATCCGGAGCTACCTGTGGCGCTACCTCTTGCACGGCACGCGCCTGATCCCGGCGCGCTGGCGCGAGGCTCTGATCGGCCGCCAGGAGATCTTCGCCGAGACGCGCCAGCGTTCGCGCAAGCTGCTGGAGAACGCGCGCGACCTCCTGGACGCTGCCGGGGTGCCGTACTTCGTGCTGCTGTTCCACGGCAAGGCGTTCCTGCGCGAGGGCGCGCCGCCGAACTGGCGCCAGGTGTTCCTAGAGAAGGAGCTGAAGCGCCTGGGCATGCCCTGGATCTCCTCACTCGAGATCCTGCGCACCGACGGCGAGGCGCGGGGGCACACGATCGCGGACTGGTTCATCCTCAAGGGCAAGGGCGCCGGCCACTACGGAGACCTCGGCAACCAGGTGCTCCTGGCCGCCTTCGAGCGCGGGCTGCGCGGCGACTTCGACGGTGAGGACGAGCCGCCCGAGCGGCGCAAGTCGTCCAAGAAAGACGGTGGCTGAGGCCCGCCCGCGCGGTAGTCACGAAAGCGGCCTACAATCCCTGCCCAGATGACCGTCGACACCACGCACGCCTCCACCGACCCGACCCTCGCCCGCCTGCTGGCCAACATCGAGCGCGTCATCCTCGGCAAGCCCGAAGCCGTACGCCTCGTGACCATCGGACTCCTGGCCGAGGGCCATGTCTTGCTCGAGGACGTCCCCGGCACGGGCAAGACGACCCTGGCCCGGGCCCTGGCGCGCTCCCTCGACCTCGAGTTCCGACGCATCCAGTTCACCTCCGACCTCTTGCCCGCGGACGTGGTCGGGGTCTCCCTGCCCGAGGGCGGCGTCTCGGGCGCGAGCAACGGACACGCCTTCCGCTTCCAGCCCGGACCGATCTTCGCCAACGTCGTCCTGGCCGACGAGCTGAACCGGACGCCGCCGCGCACCCAGTCGGCGCTGCTCGAATCGATGAACGAGCGACGCGTGTCGATCGACGGCGAGTCCCACCCCCTGCCGCGTCCGTTCCTGGTCCTGGCGACCCAGAACCCGCTCGAGTTCGAAGGCACCTACCCCCTGCCCGAGTCCCAGCTCGACCGCTTCCTGCTCGCGGTGCGCCTGGGCTACCCGGCCCGCGACCACGAGCGCGAGATGCTGCGCGCCCGCGCCCAGGGCAGGCCCCTCGAGGAGCTGCTGCCGGTGCTCAGCGCGGCCGAGGTGCTCGACGCCATCGAACGCACCCGCGCGGTGCGCGTCGACGACGCAATCCTCGAGTACGTCCTATCGATCATCGACGCCACCCGTGAGGGCGGCGACTTCCTGCTCGGTGCCAGCCCGCGCGCCGCCCTCGGTCTGTACCGCGCCGCCCAGGCGTCCGCCCTGCTCGCCGGGCGCGACTACGTCCTGCCCGACGACGTCAAGCGCCTGGCCCTGCCCGTGCTCGCGCACCGCCTCGTGGCCGCCGAGGACTCCGCCGCGGACGAGACGGGCTTCAACGCCGGCGCCGGAGGTGCCGCCGCGGCACGCCTGGCCGAGCAGCTCGAGCGCATCCCCGTCCCCGACTGACCCCGCCGTGAACGCGAGCGAGCTCAGGCTGCGCCCCTCCGGCGCCTTCCCCGCGACCCTGGGCGCAGCCGTCGCTTGCCTGGCGCTCTACCTGCTCGGGTACGGCGCCTTCGGCGTCCTCGCGGCGGCCCTCGCGGCCGCCCTGGCCGGCGCCGCCCTGGCCACGGGGCTGGCCGCGCGCGGGCTCGAAGTCGCGCCCCTCGGGCCCGCCCAGGGGGTCGCCGGGCGCGAGCTCCTGATCCCGCTGAAGGTCAGCAACAAGGGTCGCTTTGCCGCGCGCGACGTGTGCGTCGAGTGCGAGCCCGCCAGCCGGCGTCCGCGCCACGCCCTGGCCGCCCTGCTGCGGCCCCGCTCGAGCGCTGACCTGCGCGTCCCCGCGCGCTTCCCCGACCGCGGCCGCCGACGCCAACTGGACTTCGTCGTGCACACCTCGTTCCCCCTCGGTCTGTTCCGCGTGCGCCTGGCCACGACCCTCGAGGTCGACGTGGTCGTCTGGCCACGCATGGGGCACATGCGCGCCCTCGACGAGCTCATGGCCCAGGCCGCGGGACGCCTGGCTCCGGCACGCCGCGGTCCCAGCGGCGAGGGCGAGTTCTTCGCCCTGCGCGAGTGGCGCGAGGGCGAGTCCCTGCGCAGCGTGCACTGGAAGCACTCCGCACGCCGCGGCCGGCGCATGCTGCGCGAGGTGCGCGCCGAGGACCGCCCGACGGTGCGCGTAGCCCTCGCCGTCGGCGTCGACCTGAACGCCCTCGGCGGCCGCCTGGCCCGGCGCCCCCCCGCCTTCGAGCGCGCCGTGAGCCTGGTCGCGACCCTGACCCGTGAGCTCCTCCAGCGCGGCCACCGCGTGCGCTTCGAGCTGCACGCCCCGCTGCTGCGCCGGGCGACCCTCGAGCGTGGACCGGCGGCCCTGCGTGGCGTGCTCGACCTCCTGGCGGAGGTCGAGGCCGAACCGGGCTGGAGCGCAGCGGCCCCACGTCCGACGCGGCGCGAGGGCTCGGCCATGATCGTCGTGACGGCGGGCGTTGCGCTACCCGCCTGCCCCGGGCGCGTCGTCATCGACGCGAGCGCCCAGACCAGCGAAGAGCTCTACCGCCCCGTGCGCCGCCGGAGCGCGGCGCCGGCGAGCGAGCAAGACACCGCGCCCTCCACCCCGGCCGAGGTCCGGGCATGAAGCGCGAGAGCGTCCTGCGTGCCACCCTCGCCGCCGCCGCGGGCTGCGGCTGGGCCATCGCCGCCTGGACCCTGGTGCGCGCCGCGGGGCCCGAGGACTGGAGCACGAGTGCCGCCGCTTGTGCGCTCCTGGTGCTCTTGCCCCTGCACGCGGGCTCCCTCGCCCTGCTCCTCGAGCGGGCCCTGGGCGGCAGCCTCGTCGCGCGCCTCTGCGCTGGCTTGCCCTACGCCGTCGAGCTCGGCGCCCTCGTCGTCCTGACCCAGTCGAACGTCCACGCGAGCGCCGCCTTCGGCTTCGGCCTCGGCGCCCTGACCCTGGGCCACGCGTACCTGCTCGTCGGCGAGCGCGGCGCGGCGGGCGATGCGGCGGCTCTCGTCTGCGCGGGCCTGCCGCCGGTGATGGTCGCCGCCAGCCTGGGGCTCGAGCCGACCCTCGTCGCCCTCTGCGCCCTGCCCACGTCCCTCGTTCTGCTCGTGGTCGCCGTCGTCCTGCTGCAGGGTCGCGCGGCCCGGCGCGGGGCTCTCGAGGGCGCAAGCGAGCGCGACGGGCGCCGCGTGCCCTACGCCAGCCTGCTGGCCCTCGGCATCCTGGCCGCGACCCTGCCCGGCTTCCTGGCCCTCGAGCAGGTGACGCGTCCGTCCACGCGGACCGGCGGCGCGGGCCCCTCCGGCACGGCCAGCACGGAGGAAGCCCGCGGCGCGACGGACAGCGGCCCCGAGGAGATCCGCACCTTCGGCTCCGACCTCTCCTTCTCGGGCGGCGTCGTGCCCTTCGGCGAGGGGCCGGTCAT
>JAJFFA010000962.1 GCA_021776885.1 Planctomycetota bacterium | reverse complement strand
CCTCTACGTCCGCTTGACGCGTCAAGACAAGGCACACGTCCTGTCCGAGACCGAAGAGCTGGACCGCACGCCCGGGGTGACCCCGAGCGCCCCCGTCTGATCCGCACCATGATTCAGCGCAAGAAGAAGATCGTCCTGTTCCTGCCCCACCGCGCCGACCCCAGTCGGGGCGAGCGCTTCAGCGCAGACCTCCTACCCCTGGAGCTGTTGCAGATCGCCAGCGGTCCCGTCGCGGACGGCTACGAGGTGATCATGATCGACGCGATGGTCGAGCCCGACTACATCGCGAAGGTGCTCGAGGCCTGTGACGGAGCGCTGTGCTTTGCCAGCTCGTGCATCCTGGGCTACCAGGTCTACGACGGGTACGTCGTCGCGAAGGCCGTACGCGAGAAGTTCCCGAGCCTGCCGATCCTCTGGGGTGGCTGGTTCCCCAGCGTCATCCCCGAGCTGTACTTCGAGCACGGCATCGCGGACGCCGTCGGCATCGGGCAGGGCGAGCTCACCTTCCGCGAGGCGGTCCAGGCCATCGACGCCGGCGAGCCCCTGTCGTCGGTCCCGGGCCTGGCGCTTCCGGGTGGAGACCGCACGATCTTCACCGACACGCGCCCGGTGGTCGGCTTCGACAAGCTCGAGCGCACGCCCTGGGAGCTGCTCGACTACGAGAAGTACGCCGAGCTGCAGGTCAAGCCGTCCTACAACACGAAGGTGCGGCACCGCTTCCCCATTCCGGGGCACTGGACGCCGGACAACCCGCCCCGCGGGTTCTCCTTCTTCTCGTCCTTCGGCTGCCCCGAGCCCTGCAGCTTCTGCTGCTCGCCGCTGGTCACCGGACGGCGCTGGAAGGCCGTGCCTGGGAAGGAGCTGGCGGAGGAGCTGATGGAGCTCCAGCAGCGCTTCAAGTTCGACGTGCTGCGCTTCCAGGATGCCAACTTCGGCGTGGCCCAGAAACGCACGAAGGAGTTCAGCGACACGCTGATCGAGCACGGCTCGCCCCTGTGGTGGAACGGCACGATCGAGATCGAGACGATCATGCGCTACTCCCAGGAGACCCTCGATGGGCTCAAAGAGTCGAAGTGCCACCTCCTGTGGCTCGGCGCCGAGGCCGGCACCGAAGCCATGCAGAAGCGCATCGGGAAGAACATCAAGCTCGACCACATCCCGAAGGCGATCGGCGAGCTGGCGACCCGCAACATCGTCCCGGGCACGTTCTGGATCATCGGCTACCCCGGCGAGTCCCAGGAGTCGATGGAGGCCACGCTCAAGCTCGCGGCCAAGATCAAGCACATGTATCCGATCGCGGGGTCGGACGTGTACCCCTTCCGCCCCATCCCCGGCACCGAGGACTTCAAGACGGCCGTCGAGCTGGGCTACGAGCCGCCGCGCGACTTCCACGACTGGGGCAACTGCTTCGAGTACAAGTACAACAGCCAGAACACGCCGCTGCCCGAGACGGTGCGGCACACGTGGCAGCGCTACAACAACACGGCCGCGATCTACGACATGCACGTGCAGGAGGGCCCGCTCTGGGCCCGTCGCATGCTGTCGCGCATCGCGGGCTGGCGCCTGAACAAGGGCGACTACCGCTTCCCCGTCGAGCAGAAAGCCTTCGACCTCTACGTGCGCCTCACCGGGCAGACCCAGCCTGGAGCCGAGGACGTACACGAGGACTACGCACAGCTGCAGCCCGAGACCCACGCGCAGCTCTCGGCCAAGTGACGCCGGGGTAACCCCCGGCTGAGGGGGGATCGCCCGCGGAGTCCCGGCGCTCCGCGGCGCGTGCCCGCGCCGCGGCCCATTCGAGTCCGCATTTGCGCCCGCGGCGCCGTGCCCGGCGCGCGCCGATTCGGAGCCGGGGGCGCCCCTGGCGAACTTCCGCCCCTCCGGCCCTTGACGGCCACCCCAGATCGGGGGACATTGAGTGGGCTCTTCCAAGTCGCTCTCCTCGAAGCCCGGCTCTCAATCCGCTTCGAACGTAGGAGTTGCGCCATGTCAAAGAACCGCCTCGCGCTGGTTCTCGCCCTTGTTCCGACGGTGTTTGCCAGCCCGGCGAGCGCCGCACCCCAGGGTGTCCCGAACTTTGATCTGCTGTCGATCTTCGATCTGCTGCCGGATCTGACCCCGCACCTGATGACCTCCTACCCGGTCTCCGGGGAGCTAGGCACGGACTGCGCACGGATCGACTTCGAGGGGCTGACGAACTCCCAGGCCATCGGGGTCGTCCCCGGCCCGGTCGAGGTCACCTTCGGGCCGAGCTGGATCGGCCTGGTGGATCTGGACGACGGCGGCACCGGTAACTTCGCCAACGAGCCCTCGTCCAACACGATCGCGTTCTTCATGGACGCCGCCGACCCGATCGAGTTCGACCCGCCCGTGCGCTTCCTCCAGGTCTGGTACACGTCGACCGCCGCCTCGACCCCGGTCACGCTGATCGCCTGGGACGGGCCCGGGGGCACGGGCAACCGCCTGGACCGCAAGACGGGCCGCGTCATCGGCACCGACTTCGACGGTGCCCCCTGTGGTGGCGACCCGACCGGATCCTTCTGCCTGTTCGACAACCTGGCACTCTCCGCTCCCGGCGACCTGATCAAGAGCATCACGATCCAGGGCGCCCAGGGGAACTCCTTCGGCTTCGACGACATGGAGTTCTGCACGACCGTGCCCTTCGACCCGTACTGCTACGGGACCGGGTGCCCCTGCGGCAACGACGACTCGGGCGCAGGTTGTGCCAACTCCCGCGGTGTGGGCGCGGAGCTGACCGCGAAGGGCACTCCGAGCATCGGCGCCGACGACATGCGCTTCCTGGTCCTCGATGTCCCGACGCAGGTCTACGGGCTGCTGTTCATGAGCCGCCAGCCGGGCTGCGTCGCCTTCGGCGACGGGCTGCGGGCGATGGGACCCGGGAGTCCCATCTTCCGCTTCCCAACCGACTTCTCGGGCATCGCCGGACGCTTCAGCTTCGGACCCGGTCTGATCGCCGAGTCCCAGAGCTTCAACAACGGCGTGATCACGGTCGGCTCCACCTGGAGCTTCCAGTCGTACTACAGAGACAGCCAGGGCCCCTGCGGCACGCGCTTCAACCTGTCGAACGGCATTCGCGTCACGTTCTCCCTCTGAGTTCCACAGGCCGCGGCGGGCGGAGCCGCGGCCTGAAGGTCCAGCCCTGTGGAGCCCCCTGAGGGGCTCGGTCTAGTCCCACTTTCCTCCCCACACCGCGACTCCCTCCATGATGAAGAACCGCCCGCTCCTGGTTCTCGCTGCGATCCCCCTGCTCCCTCTGCTCCTGATTGCCCCCCTGGCCGCCCTCAGCGCGCCGTCCCTGCCCGGACTCTCGATCCTGACCCTGCTGCCCGACCTCACCCCCCACAACATCATCTCGGTTCCAGTCGCCGGCCCCCCCGGCACGGCCTGTAGCCAGATCGACTTCGAGGGCCTGCTCAACGGACAGGTCCTGGGTGAGGTGCCCGGGGACGTCACCGTCACCTTCGGACCGACCTGGATCGGACTGATCGACCTCGACGACGGCGGCACCGGCAACTTCGCCAACGAGCC
>JAJFFA010000961.1 GCA_021776885.1 Planctomycetota bacterium | reverse complement strand
GACGGCGCGCTGCTGTGGTCGGTCGCCCGTCCCTTCGAGCCCCACGCGACGAACCACAGGAACGGCTTCGGCTCCGCCACCCCCGCCGTCGACGAGCGCGGGCCGCTGCTGCTCGAGACCTCGGGCGCGCTGCTGCGCGCCGCCGCCTACGACCCGCACGGCGGCCTACTCTGGGAGCGCGACCTGGGTCCTGGCGCGGCGCTCAACGGTGCCGGTGCGTCGCCCGTGCTGGCGGGGGATGCCGTCCTGGTGAGCGGGCACGACGAGGGCGAAGAGGGCTTCGTCGCGGCCCTCGACCGCCGCGACGGCAGCACCCTGTGGAGGCACGCGCGGGCCGCCGGGCCGGCGAGCTACGCCACGCCCCTCGTCTTCTCGCCCGCCGGCCGCGCAGCGCCCCTGGCCGTGTTCGTCTCCGCGGCCCACGGGGTCTCGGCCTTCGAGCTCGAAGGTGGGCGTGAGGTCTGGTCCCTCGACCTGGCCCTCGAGGGCTCGTGCGTCGCCTCGCCGATCGAGGTGGCGGGCCGCCTGCTGGTGACCGCCAGCGCTCGCAGCGGCGCGGCGGGGGGGCGCATCGCCGTCGCCCTCGAGTTCGACGCCGGAGCGCCGGACGCTGCGCCGCGCGAGGCCTGGCGTCTGCGCCGCTCGATGCCCTCCGTGCCCAGCCCCATCGCGGTGGGGCAACGCCTCTTCGTGTGGAGCGACCTGGGCGTCGTCGCCTGCTACGACGCGCGAGCGGGCACGGAGCTGTGGCGCGAGCGCGTGGGCGGCAGCTTCCACGGCTCGCCCGTGCTGGCCGACGGTCGCCTCTGGGCCCTCGATCTCGACGGGGTGCTCTTCGCCCTCGACGCGACCGACACCTTCCGCGCCCCCGCGCGTCTCGAGCTCGCGCTCCCCAGCGCGTCGACCCCGGCGCTCGTTTCCGGCCGGCTCGTGCTGCGCACCGGCGCGCAGCTCAGTGCCCTCGGCGCACGCGGCGGCGAGGCCGTGCCCGCCAGGCCCGAGTCCGTCAGCCCCGCCCTCCTGCTTCGGAACGTGCGCCTGCTCGCGCCGAGCCGCGGCGGCCTGGCCGCCTGGGAAGGCCTGAGCGTCGTGATCGAAGCCGGCCGGGTGAGCGCCGTGGGTACCGATCTCGCCGCGCCCCCGGGTGCGCGCAGCCTCGACGGTACGGGGCACAGCCTGCTGCCCGGTCTGCGCGACGCCGAGCTGGCTCTCGAGGATCCGGGCGAGCTGGCCCTGCACCTGTCCGCGGGCATCACCTCGCTCTGTGTTCCGGCCGGTCGCGCGCGGCACCTCGCCTGGCGCGCCGAGATCGTCGCCGGCGAGCTGCGCGGTCCGCGCCTCGTCGTCGGCCGCAGTCTGAACGCCAGCGACGCCGAGGGGGCGCGCAAGGCGCTGCGCCAGGCGGACCGCATGGCCTTCGACTTCGTGCGCCTCGATGCGCGCATGAAGGCCTCGGTCTGGCGCGCGGCCGTCGACGAGGCCGCGGCCCGCGGCCTGCCGCTGCACGGGGTCCCCGCGGGCAAGGGCAGCCGGCGCGACATCGACGCCCTGGCCCGGATTCCCTCCCTCGCCGCCCTGGTCGAGCTGGCGGACGTGTCCCGGGAAGGGCAGGAGGAAGGGGAGGGCAGTCGAGCGGCGGAGCCCGAGCTCTGCAGTCCCTTCGCCTGGACCTCACGCCTGGGCCGCGGCGACGTGCTGGCCGCGGGGCTCTCGGGCACGAGCGGCCTGCTCGCCTACGCCCGCGACGCCGCCGCCGCGCGCACGCGCCTCGACGGCAACACCGGGCCCCACTGGCGCGCGGTGTGGGGGCCGGCGGGGCACGGGCTGCGTGCGTCGCCGCGGCCGAGCGAGGCCCCGGGGCTGGCCTGTTCCCTCGACCTGCAGCGAGGGTTGCTGAAGCAGCTGCTCGACGCGGGGGTCGACGTCGCTCCGGCGTCCCAGTCCCTCCTGACCCCAGTGCCGCCGGGGGATGGGTTGCACGAGGAGCTCGCCCAGTGGCGTGCGGCGGGGGTCTCGAAAGAGGCCGTCCTGCGCGCGGCCCTGGACTTCGAGGGCGAGCTGAAGCGGCCGGCCGAGCTTGTCGGTCGCGCAGCCAACCTGATCCTGGTCGCGGGGGATCCGCGCCAGGACGCGGCTTGCCTGGCCCGTCCCGTGGGCCTCGTCCTGGATGGGGAGTGGCTGCCGCGGGAGGAGCTGGACGCCGGCTGCGCCCGGGCGCGCGCGCTCTGGATCGCCGAGGAGCCCAGCGTCCTGGCGATCGGCCGGCGCGGAGGCGCCGAGGCGACGATCGCCGCGCACCGCGCCCAGCCAGACCTGCCGTTCCTGCGCGAGACCACCCTCGAGCGCCTGGCGCAGCTCCTGCTCGAAGCCCTGCGGCAGCCCGAGGCGGAACTCCTGATCGACTACGCGGCCGAGCTCTATCCCGGGGCGAACTGGCCCGAAGACCTGCGCGGGTCCATGTCGCCGCGCAAGAAGAAGCGCAAGAAGTCGCGCTGAGCGCAGCGCATTCCGGCGTGTCGCGCTGGCGCGGCGCGCCGTTGCTGGCGCGCTGGCGGCCGCTTCGAGCTCTTCGAAGCGGGCCACGGTCAGGTCCCCGTGGCTGCCGTGCCAGGCCAGGCTGCCGTTCAGGAACCAGAGCGCCTGGGGCGACTCGTGCTGGATGCCCAGCTCGGCGGTCAGGCCGCGCGCCAGGGGGCGCCGGCCGATGACGTCGATCCCCGCCACCGAGAGGTCGGCGCCCGAGCGCGCGCCCAGCCAGCGCTCGAACTCGGCCTCCGCGCGGTGGCTCACCGGGCAGATCGGGCTCTTCTTGAAGACCAGCACGGGCCGGGTCTTCGAGGCCTCCTGAATCGCGGCCAGGGCGGACTTCGGGTCGTCGTCGAGGGACAGGGTCGCGTGGGTCATGGTCACGGGCGGGCGGTGGGTGAATCAGCAGCGGGGGCGCTGGGTGAATCAGCAGCGGGGGCGCTGGGTGAATCAGCAGGGGGGGCGCTGGGTGAATCTGCAGGGGGGGTGGGCGCCGCTTCCGCGC
>JAJFFA010000097.1 GCA_021776885.1 Planctomycetota bacterium | reverse complement strand
CCTGCCCGGCCTTCTTGGCCAGGGAGGCGTACTTCTTGTCGTTCTTGCCGTACTCCTCGAGCAGCCGGGTGAGCAGCGAGTCGACGCTGGCGGGCTCGTCGGCTGCGGCCTCCGGGGTCACGGCGGGCGTGCCAGCCGGGGTGACGGCGGAGAGGGGGACGAAGAGGATCAGTGCGGAGAGGGTCTTCGGAAGCATGGACGACCTGCCAGTCGTTTCAAGCTCCTGCTTCATGCAGGAGCGCCTGCTCGTGTCGTTCACGTGCCACGCGCGAACCCGAGGGGTCTGCCTCGCGCGAGGGACACAGTTCGTTCAAGGGACAGCGGCCGCAATCCGGCTTGCGGGCCAGGCAAAGATAGCGTCCGTGCAGCACCAGGCGATGGCCGCTCTCGGGCCAGGCGCGGCGCGGGAAGGCCGCGCACAGATCGCGCTCGACCTTCACCGGGTCCTCGTGGTGGGTCAGGGCCAGGCGCCGGGCCACGCGCCCCGCGTGGGTGTCGACGAGGATCCCCGAGGGGATGCCGAAGGCCGTCCCCAGCACCAGGTTGGCCGTCTTGCGCGCCACGCCGGGCAGGCTCACGAGGTCGTCGAGGTTCTGCGGGACCTGGCCGCCGAAGTCGTCGACGAGTCGCTGGCTAGCGGCCTGGATGTTCTTCGCCTTCTGACGGAAGAAGCCGGTGCTCTTGACCACGCCCTCGACCTCGGCCCGCGGCGCGGCGGCCAGGGCGGCGGGGGAGGGCCACAGGCGAAAAAGCCCGGGGGTGACCTTGTTGACGTTGCGGTCGGTGCTCTGGGCCGAGAGGATCGTCGCGATCAGGAGCTGCCAGGGCGAGCCGAAGTCGAGCTCGCAGCGCGGCTCGGGGATCGCCCGGCGCAGGGCGGCGCGCAGCCGGATCAGGTCCGGCGCGGCGGCGGCGTCCTGGGGGCTCACGCGCCCGGGACCCCGTAGTGCTGGCGCAGGCGCGTGAGCTCGGCGCTCAGGCGCTCGAAGGTCAGGCGCGCGCTGGCCTCGGCCGCGCGGTTCTCGAGCTCGTCCGGGTCGCGGGTCAGGTCGTACAGCTCCCACTCGTCCGTGCGCGGGAAGTGAATCAGCTTGTGGGTCCTGGTGCGCACGCCGTAGTGCGGGGCCACGTTGTGGGCGCCCTCCTCCACGTATTGATAGTAGAGCGCGTCGCGCCAGCCTGCTGGATCGCCGCCCGCCAGGAGCGGCAGCAGGCTGCGGCCCTGCATGGGCGCGGGCACGGGGCACTCCGCCGCGGCCAGCAGGGTGGGGGCCAGGTCGATGTTCTGGACCAGGTGCTCGTCCCGCGTCCCGGGCGCCACGACCCCCGGCCAGCGCACCACCAGGGGCAGGCGGAAGGAGGGCTCGTACATGAAGCGCTTGTCGTACCAGCCGTGCTCGCCCAGGAAGAAGCCCTGGTCGCTGGTGTAGATCACGATCGTGTCCTGGGTCAGCCCACGCTCGTCGAGGGCCGCGAGCAGGCGCCCGACGCTGGCGTCGATGGCGGCGATGCAGCGCAGGTAGTTCTTGATGTAGCGCTGGTACTTCCAGCGCACCAGGGCCTCCCCGCTGGGCGGATCGGCGCGGAAGCGAGTGTTCTCGGGGCCGAAGGCGCGCTCCCAGTCGGCGCGCTGGGCGCGGGACATGCGCTCCAGCAGGCCCGCGGCCCAGCGGTCGGGTCCCTCGCGCGCCTCGCCCTCGACCAGCGGCAGCTTGAGGTCGTACTCGAGGTAGAGATGCCTTGCGACGGTCATCTCCTGCTCGCGCGCCGCGCTGCCGCGGGTAGCGTAGTCGTCGAACAGGGTGTCCGGCTCGGGCAGGGTCTCGCCGGCGTACAGGTCGAGCTGGTCCGGTCCGGGCATCCAGGTGCGGTGCGGGGCCTTGTGCTGCACCTGCAGCAGGAAGGGCTCGTCCCCCGTGCGCCCGTCGAGCCAGTCGAGGGCCAGGTCGGTCACGACCTCGGTGACGTAGCCCTCGACGCGCCGCGTCCCGCCCGGGCTGCGCAGGTCCGGGTTGTAGTAGTGCCCCTGTCCGGGCAGCACGTCCCAGGTGTCGAAGCCCGTCGGATCGGACCCGAGGTGCCACTTGCCGAAGAGCGCCGTCGCGTAGCCCGCCGCCTGCAGCAGCTGGGGGAAGGTGGTCTGGCTGCCGTCGAAGCGATCGCCGTTGGTCATCACCCCGTTGATGTGCCCGAAGGCGCCGGTCAGGACGGCCGCGCGGGCGGGGGCGCAGATGGAGTTGGCGCAGTAGGCGCGCTCGAAGAGCAGTCCTTCGGCCGCGAGCCGGTCGAGGTGGGGGGTGTGCGCGGCTACGGAGCCGTAGCAGCCGAGGGCCGCCGTGGCGTGGTCGTCCGCGTAGATCAGGACGATGTTCGGACGGCGCTTGGGTCGGGCCGGCGCCTCGTCCGCGCTGGCCCCCTCCGTTCCGGCGCAGGCCAGGCTGCCGCTGACCAGCCCCAGGAGCGCGGCTCGCCCCAGGGCGCGTCCCCGGGCGCGCCCGCGGGCGCATGTCGTTC
>JAJFFA010000960.1 GCA_021776885.1 Planctomycetota bacterium | reverse complement strand
CGCCGTGGGCCAGGGCGCGCACGTAGAGGGTGTCGGCGGGGTCGACCGTGTCCCCTGGGTCCCCTGGGTCCCCGGTATCGCCGGTATCGTCGGGCGCCAGGGCACGCAGCTCGAGCTCGAGTCGGTCGGTGGTGGCGCGGTTGGCTCCCTGCTCCAGGACGACCGCGTCCTGGGCCTCGAAGGCACCGCTCTCGCCGCTCGGGTCGAGGCGCGCGTTCATGCCGCCGTCGGCGTCGATGGTCAGGCCCAGGGTCGGCGCCAGGAGCCGGCACTTGCCCGCCTGGGTGAAGCGCGTGGTCCCACGCAGGTCGACCGCGAGGTCGCCGTCGCCGTTGCCCTGGATCGGAATCGGCTCCCCGGGCTCGGCGCCCGGGCCCTCGAGCTCGAGCGCCCAGGAGGGCGAGCCCTCGACGTCCAGGTTGCGCAGGCGCCCCTCGCCGCTGAAGAAGAGCCGCGCCGCATCGCCCTGGAAGCGCTCCCCCGGGCCGCGCTGCGCGCGCACCGCGCCGCGCGCGATCGCGCTCTCGAGCCGCGCCTCGCGCTCCTCGCCCCAGGAACCCTCGACCCGCAGCCAGTCCGCCTCGACGCTGCCCGGGGCGGCGCCCCCCGTCTCGATGCGCGCGCCCCGCTCGGCCAGGGCGAAGAAGGTGGTCTCGCCCTCGAGGGTCTCGATGCGCAGGGGTCGCACGACGCCGTCCTCACGGGCGCGGCGCGTCGTGAAGGTGATCTCCTCGCCGCTGGTGTCGGTGGCGAAGCGCACCTCGCCGCCCTGCTCGAAGACCAGGGTGCCCGCGCGCCCGTCGTAGGCCAGGCCCTCGCCCTCGCCCGCGAGCCCGGGTCCCTCGACGCGCACCTGCACGCCCTCCTTCGAGCGGAAGAACTCGCGGTCGACGAAGCCCTCGAGCTCGGCGGCGTAGAGGTCGAGGGGCGCGACCGGGCCACCCTGGTGCGCCGTGACGACGACCTCGAACAGGTCGACGTGCCCCTCGTCCGCGATCTTCGGCTCGCCCGACTCGGGGATCTCGATCGACAGCCGGCCACGCTCGGCGAGCACGGTGCGCAGCAGGGCGCCGCTCGGGTCGAAGGACTGCAGCGTCACGCCGCGCACGTCGTACTCGCCGTCACCGCGGTGGTCGACGTCGTCGAAGTGGATGCGCGTCGCGACGCTGCGGCCGGCGCCGAAGTACTGGAACTCGACCTCGCCCGAGACCTCTCCGCTGACCTCCCCGGGTGTCTTGTCCTGGGATGCGCCCGAGTCCGGACGAGGGCTGGGGTCGGCACCCGAGGCGGGTCGACTCTGGGTTGACCCGCTGCCCGGCGCGCCCGCGGCGCCCTTCGGCGTCTCGCTCGACGAGCCGCGGTCGAAGAGCAGGATCAGGGCCATGCCGACCCCGAAGACCAGCGCGAAGAGCAGGAGCTTCCTCATCGCGGCGCCTCTGCCCCGGCCGCAGCATCCCGCGCGGAGAGAATCCGGTCGCACAGCTCGCGCACGGCGCCCGATCCGCCGCGGGCCTCGGTCACCAGGTCCGCGCGCTCGCGGATCTCGGGCCGCGCGTTGCGCGGAGCACAGAAGGTCGCCGCGCGCGAGGCCAGGGCCAGGTCGGGCAGGTCGTCCCCCATGGCCAGGGTGGCGTCGGGGGCGATCGAGAGCCGCTGCTGGACCTCTTCCAGGCACTGCGCCTTGTCCCCCACGCGCTGGTGCAGCTCGGTCACCCCCAGCTCGGTCGCGCGGCGCTCGGTCGCACGACAGCCACGCCCCGTGATCCAGGCCACGGCGACGCCGGCACGGGCGAGGCGCACGAGGCCCGCGCCGTCCTGCACGCAGAAGCGCATCAGCTCTTCCTCGCCGACGTAGGTCACGCCGCCGTCGGTCAGCACGCCGTCCACGTCGAGGGCCACCAGGCGCACTCGCGCAAGGCGCTGGACCAGGCTCAGGCCTGCGTCCTCGGGCTCGTCGTCCGGAGGGGGCACGCTTGGATCCTCAGATGCGGATGTCGAGCAGGTCCTGGACGTCGACCAGTCCCACCGGCCGGCCCTCGTCGTCGATCACGGGCGCCTGGTCGTTCTTGTGATCGCGCAGGAGCTGGTGCGCGGCCTCGGCCAGCTGATCGGGGCGCAGGGTCTTGGGGTTCTTGCCCATGAACTCGTCCACCGGCGCCTCGAGCTTGGTGTAGCTCTTGCCGGCCAGGAGCCGGCGCAGGTCACCGTCGGTGAAGATCCCGGCCAGGCGCCCCTCGCGGTCGACGACCAGGGCGGCGCCCGGTCGGCCGGGGGTCTCGCTGGTCTGCATCAGGACGTCGGCCACGCTGGTCCCGCTCTGCACCAGGGGCAGCTCGTCGCCCTTGCGCATCACCTCGGCGACGGTCATCAGCTTGCGGCCCAGGCTGCCGGCGGGGTGATAGCGCGCGTAGTCCTCGCGCTCGAAGCCGCGCTCCTCGAGCACCACCATGGCCAGGGCGTCTCCCAGGGCCAGCATGGCGGAGGTGCTGGTGGTCGGCGCCAGCTTCAGCGGGCAGGCCTCCTCGACGACGCCGATGTCGAGCAGCGCGTCGGCCAGGCGGCCGAGGGCGGAGCCGGGCCGGCCGGTCATGG
>JAJFFA010000959.1 GCA_021776885.1 Planctomycetota bacterium | reverse complement strand
GTGCGGCGCGCGGGTGGCCCATGGGGCGACCACCGAGGTCGATCTGCGCCTGCGTCTGGCGCGGGTGGTGCTCGAGGTGACCGGCGGCGGCGCCCGCGCGGGAGCGGGCCGCGGCCTGCTCGTCGGCACAGGAGAGGCCTTCAGCGTTCACGAGTTCGAGCTGACTCCGGCGCGTCGCGTGACCCTCAGCGGCGTCCTGCCCGGCCGCTACCACGCCTACTTCCGCGACGGACGCCACGCTCTGGCGACGATCGACGGCCCGGGCGGCCGACTCGACCTGGGTCAGGCTGCCCTGACCCTGCGCGCCGCCCCTGGCGCGCGCCTGGCCATCGCGCCGACGGCTCGGGACGACCTGCTCGACACCCTGGGCGAGCGCGTCGCCCAGCGCTGCGACGGCGCGGGCCGACTGCGCTTCGAGACCTGGCCCGCCGGCAACTGGCGCGTGCGCGACCAGGGGACCGGCCGCCTGCTCACCTTCGATGCGTCGGCGCAGGGGCTCGAGCTGGATCTGCGCTGAGAGGACCTCGATCAAGGGCCTCGTCCGGGCCCCCGCCCGGGGCGGATCGCCGCGGCGGTGTTCCGGGCCGCCTGCCGCCGCTAGGATCGCCCCTCCCCTCCTCGACTCCATTGACCCCGGGAGATCCCCATGGCGGCTGAGCGGCTCAAGAATTACATCGGTGGCGAATGGCTGGACTCGGACGCGCCCCAGGTGCACGAGGTGCGCAACCCCGCGAACGGCGAGCCCCTGGGCGAGACGCCCTTGTGCGGAGCGGGCGAGGTCGACGCGGCCGTGCGCGCGGCCAAGAGCGCCTTCGCGACCTGGCGCCGGGTGCCCGTTCAGGACCGGGTCCAGCACCTCTTCCGACTGAAGGCCCTGCTCGAGGAGCATGCCGAGGACCTGGCGCACATCGTCACCCGTGAGAACGGCAAGACCCTCTCCGAGTCGCGCGGCAGCGTGCGGCGCGGGATCCAGATGGTCGAGGTGGCCTGCGGCGCGCCCTCGCTCCTGATGGGGCAAGCCCTCGAGGACATCGCCACCGGCATCGACTGCGAGTCCGTGCGCCAACCCCTGGGCGTCTTCGCCTGCATCGCCCCCTTCAACTTCCCGGCGATGGTACCCTTGTGGTTCTATCCCTTCGCCGTGGCCTGCGGGAACACCTTCGTGTGCAAGCCCTCGGAGCAGGTGCCCTTCAGCCAGAAGCTGGTCTTCGAGCTGATCCACGAGGCGGGCTTCCCCCCGGGTGTCCTGAACCTTGTGCAGGGCGGCCACGACGCGGTCAACGCCCTGCTCGAGCACCCGGGCATCGAGGGCATCTCCTTCGTCGGCTCGTCCCCGGTGGCCGAGCACGTCTACAGGACCGCCGCCTCCCACGGGAAGCGCGTGCAGGCCCTGGGCGGAGCCAAGAACTACATCATCGTCATGCCCGATGCGGACATGGAGCAGGCGGTGGACGCCATCTCCGAGTCCGCCTTCGGCTGTGCCGGCGAGCGCTGCCTGGCCGCCAGTGTCGTCGTCCCCGTGGGCGACGCCCACGGCAGGCTGCGCGAGGGGCTCTTGGCCAAGATGAGGGAGGTGCGCGTCGGCAACGGCGAGAGCGAGGGCGTGACCATGGGCCCGCTGATCTCGGCACCGCACAAAGAGAAGGTCGTGGGCTTCATCGAGCGCGGCGTGGCCGAGGGCGCCGAGCTGGTGGTCGACGGCCGCCAGGTCGAGGCGGACCCCCGGGGCCACTTCGTCGGCCCGACCCTCTTCGACAAGGTCGGCGCGGACATGGACGTGGGCCGCGAGGAGATCTTCGGCCCGGTGCTCTGCATCTCCCCCGTCGACTCCCTGGACGACGCCCTGGCCCTGACCAAGGCGCACCCCCTGGCCAACGCCAGCTCGATCTTCACCCAGAGCGGCAAGTCCGCCCGCGCCTTCCGCTACTCGGTCGACGCCAGCATGGCCGCCGTGAACATCGGCGTGGCCGCACCCATGTCGTTCTTCGGCTTCGGCGGCGCCAAGGGCTCGTTCTTCGGCGACCTGAAGGCCCACGGCCGCGAGGCCTTCGACTTCTTCACCGACCGCAAGGTCTTCATCTCGCGCTGGTAGGAGGCGCAGAGCAACATGCCGAGAATCGTCAAGGGAGGCCTGGTCCAGTGCTCGAACCCCGTCAACGACGAGAGCCTGCCGGTGGCCGAGATCCAGAAGGCGGCCTTCGACAAGCACCTGCCCTTCATCGACAAGGCGGGTGAAGCCGGAGTTCAGATCCTCTGCCTGCAGGAGATCTTCAACGGACCGTACTTCTGTCCGAGCCAGGACGCGCGCTGGTATGAGGCGGCCGAAGCCGTCCCGGGGCCCGCGACCGAGACCCTCGCCGCCTACGCCAAGAAGTACCGCATGGTGATCATCGTGCCGGTCTACGAGCGCGAGCAGGCCGGCGTCTACTACAACACCGCCGCGGTGATCGATGCGGACGGCACGTACCTCGGCAAGTACCGCAAGAACCACATCCCGCACACCTCGGGCTTCTGGGAGAAGTACTTCTTCAAGCCGGGCAACCTGGGCTATCCCGTGTTCCAGACGCTGTACGGCAAGGTCGGTGTCTACATCTGCTACGACCGCCACTTCCCGGAGGGCGCGCGCCTGCTGGGGCTCAACGGCGCCGAGATGGTCTTCAACCCCTCGGCCACGGTCGCCGGCCTGTCCCAGTACCTGTGGAAGCTCGAGCAGCCGGCCCACGCCGTGGCCAACGGCTACTTCATGGGCTGCATCAACCGCGTCGGCACCGAGGCCCCCTGGGGCATCGGCAAGTTCTACGGCACGAGCTACTTCGTCGACCCGCGCGGCAACATCCTGGCCGAGGGCTCGGAGGACGACGACGAGCTGGTGATCGCCGACATGGACCTCGACCTGATCGAGGAGGTGCGCCGCACCTGGCAGTTCTACCGCGACCGCCGACCGGAGACGTACCGGGACATGGCGGAGCTGTTGCCGTAGCCCACGCCCCTCCGATCGAGCCAAGACGACGAGCCGCAGGCCGAGCTCCCCCCTTGCACGAGAGGCCTGCTGTCCTCTGGCTCTGGTAGCGAGCGCCGCCCGCTCACTCCCGTCGCCATCGTCGTGGGCTCCAAGGGGGC
>JAJFFA010000958.1 GCA_021776885.1 Planctomycetota bacterium | reverse complement strand
GTCGACTCCCGTGACGCTCCGGCGCAGCGCGGAGCCGCTCCAGGTCGTTTGGCACTCGGACGCTGCCGCGACCCTCCTCCTCGCTGCGCTCACCTCCGGCGGGCACCACATGTTTCTGTCCCGCCTCGAAAGTGCCGGTCCGGAGACCCGCACGGTGACGGTCCTACTCGCTCCCGACAGCGAGCTCGTGGCCAACATCGTCGACGCAGAGACGGGCGAGCGGCGTAGGCACCGGACTTGCCGGGCCCACGCCGGGCCCGTGGTCGAGCTCGGCGAGCTGCACGTCGATTGCGCCTGCCCGAACTGACCGGGAACGAACAGCTCGCGTAGCGGTAGTACTTCAGCAAGTCCGCCGAGCGTCTGCATCGCCTTGTTAGACCTCGATGACTTCAACGTCACTCGGTTCATCGAGGTAGAACATCTCCGCGAACTCTACTACTTCCGCCGTCGTCTCGTCCGGATGGGATGTCGTTGTCACGTGCCACTCGTAATCCCCTGTGGGGCCAACGACGAGTTCATCCATCACGTCCTCCCATAGTTCGCAGTCAACTCCCACCGCGCAAAAGAGGCCGATCTTGCGTGCGATGAGACCTCGCAGAAGGTCATCGTGCGAGGGGTCGTAGCCCGCCTTGGACACCAAGACGATCTTCTTTGCTGTGGTCATGGCTATTAGGTCTAACGAGTTGCCGATCAGCGGTGGGCCGGCGGTCCAGCGGCGTGTGCGTGAGCTGCCGTCCGCTGAGAGTGTTTGCCAGGTCGGAGGGTTCACAAACCCTGTGCCCATCCTATCCCGAAACTCGGCCGATGCCGAACGGGCTGCGGGAGCGTGCGAAACGTAGATTGGACCGGCGCAATGAGGGCGCATCTCGGCCGAGCACCCGCGAGGACGGACGCCGGACGGAGAAAGTCAGGCTCGGCCGGCTGAAACTTGGCTCATCCACACACGACTCGGGGATCCGAAGCCTCTAGTCATCCGTCGCCTGGCCCGGGCGCGGGCGGCGCGTCGAGGCGGGCTCGGTGACCGCGATCGCGGCGCGCAGCTGCGCTCCGGCCGTGTCGCCCTGCATCCAGAGTTCGCCGGGCATCCAGTCGGGGGGCGTGCCGCGATAGAACGCCTCGACGGCGCGGAAGAGTTCGCCGCGTACGTCGGCCAGGGCCGGGTCGGCCACGCGGTTCGTGCGCTCGCCGGGATCGTCGCGGGTCGCGTAGAGCTGGTCGAAGCCCAGGGTCGGGCGGGCGCCCAGCACCAGGGAGTGGTCGCGGGTGCGGGCGCGCACCCACACCCCCGCGAACTCGCTGAAGGCGGGGCCGCGTCCGGGGTCGCTCGCGCTGGCCAGGAGCGGAGCGAGGGAGCGGCCGGCCAGGCGCGCGGGGGGCTCGACGCCGCTGAGTTCGCACAGGGTGGGGAAGACGTCGAGCATCTGCACCGGCTGGGTGCGCTGACCCGTGTGGCGCCCGTCGCGGACCAGGAGCGGGGCCTCGACCACCTCCTGGAAGGGCTGGTTCTTGCTCCACAGGCCGTGCTCGCCCAGGAAGTAGCCGTGATCGCTCCAGAACACGACCAGGGTGTCCTCGGCCAGACCGGCCTGGTCCAGGGCGGCCAGGAGTCGCCCGACCTGGGAGTCGAGCCAGGCGACCGAGCGCAGGTACGAGGCGACGTGGCGCGCCAGGTCCGCGCGCGAGAGCTCCCCCTCCTGCTCCAGGGCGCGCTTCCAGATCCCGTAGACGCCGGGGGCCTGGCTGCGCAGCAGCTCGGGGTCGTCGTCGGGTAGTTCGAGGGTCTCGGGGTCGACGCGCTGGGCGAAGGCGGGCGGGAAGCTGAAGGGCGCGTGGGGTTCGTTGAAGCTGCAGAAGGCGAGGAACGGCTCGTCCGCCTCCTGGGCGAAGGCCAGGGTGCGGTCGACGAGCCAGGACGCGTACTGGCGCTCCTCGTCCAGCTCGAGGGGAATCCCCTCCAGGTTCAGCTGCGACCAGCCGCCCTCCTCACGCGTGGACCAGAGGGTGTGCCAGGCGTCGTAGCGCGCCCGCTCCTCGGCGTCGAAGCCCGCGCGCCAGTCGTGCACGTCTCCCAGCACGTCGAAGCCGAAGTCGCGCTCCGGGAAGCTCTTGCGGTACCAGTGCATCTTGCCGAAGGCGGCCGTGCGGTAGCCGCCCGCGCGGAAGGTGTCGCCGAGGGTCGGGACTCCGGCGGGCAGCAGCGAGTCGACCTGCGTCGCGCCGATCGAGTGCGGCCAGCGGCCGGTCAAGAAGGAGTGCCGTGACGGCGTGCAGAAGGGACTCGAGGCGACGGCGTGGCGGAACACGACGCTCTCCGCGGCGAGGGCGTCGAGGGCCGGGGTCAAGCCGGCGTAGCGTCCGTCGTAGGCGGCCAGGGCCGCGGAGCTGAGGTCGTCCGCAGCGATGATCAGGATGTTCTGGCGCGGCGCCGCGGAGGCCCCGTCGCCGGCGCCGCTGCAGCCGCTGACCAGGGCGCCGAAGCCCAGGACGAGAAGCCACGCGCCGCGCGCCCCGGCCCTCATTCCTCTGCGCTCCGCGCGAGCAGCGCCACGGCCTGCACCGCCACCCCGGCGCCGCCGGCCAGGGCGCCCAGGCCCTCGAGGCTCTTGCCCTTGACGTTGACGGCGCCCGGGTCGAGGCCCAGGAGCTCGCCCATGCGCGCTCGCATCGCGCCGCGCGCCGGTCCGATGCGCGGGCCCTCGGTGGCGACCACGACGTCGACGGAGGTGACGCGGAAGCCGGCCCCGCGCACCTCGGCCATGGCCAGGGTCAGGAGCCGTGCGCTGTCGGCGGCGCGCCAGCGTTCGTCGCTCGGCGGGAAGAGCGTGCCCAGGTCGTCGAGCCCCGCCGCCCCCAGCACCGCGTCGGTGACGGCGTGCAGCACGGCGTCCCCGTCCGAGTGCCCCTCGGGCCCCGTCGGGTGCTCGAGGCGGATACCGCCCAGGATGCAGGGCCGGCCCGGCACCAGGCGGTGCACGTCGAAGCCCAGTCCGATGCGAAGCGTGTCGGCGCTCATGGTCTCTCCTGGGCGGCCCGGCCGCGTGCCAGGGCTTCGCCCAGCAACAGGTCTTCGGGCGTGGTCAGCTTGATGTTGTCCGCCTCGCCCTCGACCAGCACGACGGGGCCGACGTAGCGCTCCCAGAGGGCGGCGTCGTCGGTGGGACGGAAGTCGTCGCGCGCGGCCCGCTCGAGCACGGCGCGGAAGCGTGCGGCGTCGAAGCCCTGGGGCGTCTGCGCCGCCCAGAGCCGGGAACGGTCGAGGGTGCGTGCGCTGTGGACGCCGTCGTCGGACTCCTTGATCGTGTCGCGCACGGGCAGGGCCAGGAGCGCGGCGCCGTGGCCGTGGGCGGCGGCGGCCACCCGGGCGACGTGCTCCGGGCGCACGAAGGCGCGCGCCGCGTCGTGCAGCAGGACGACGTCGGCGCCCGGATCGATGGCCTGCACACCGGCGCGCACGGAGTCGGTGCGCTGCTCGCCGCCCTCGACCACGGCGCGCACCTGCGCGGCGAAGGGGGCTCGGGCGAGCAGCTCGCGTGCGGCGTCGAGGTCGTCCCCGTGGACGACCAGCACCAGCTCGGCGACGCCCTGGGCCGAGACCAGGGCCAGGGCCGCGTGCTCGAGCACCGTCTTGCCGTCGAGCTCGAGGAAGGGCTTGCGCGCCGCCGCCGAGCCGCGCGCGCGCGAGGCGCCCTCGAGCATGCGCGTCGAGCGCCCGGC
>JAJFFA010000957.1 GCA_021776885.1 Planctomycetota bacterium | reverse complement strand
GGCGCGGCTCGCGGGGCGGGCGCCGACGGCGCAAGACCAAGACCTCGGACGCCGTGGACGTCGAGGCCATCCCGGGCGAGGACGACGATCTGCCGCTGAGCGCTCAGCCCGAGGACGGAGAAGAGTCCGGGGGCGAGGGCGGTCGCAGGAGCAAGAAGAAGCGCTCACGCTCGCGTCGCAAGTCCGGCGATGTCGCGGACGACTTCGAGGATGCGGATGAGGGCGGCAAGAAGAAGGCCACGCGCAAGAAGCGCGGGCGCTCGGCCGCCAGCGAGGAGAAGGCTCCCGAAGTGCTCCGCAACCAGGTGATCCTGGTCAACGCCGTCGACCGCGAGGAGAAGCGTGTCGCGGTCTGCGAGGGCGAGCGGATCGTCGACTTCTTGATGACCTCGGAGAGCCAGAAGACTCTGGTCAACGACATCTACCGCGGGCGCGTCGTCAACCTGGAGACCGCCATCGGTGCGGCCTTCGTCGACTTCGGCCAGGGGCGCAACGGCTTCCTGCACACCTCGGACGTGCTTGCCGTCTACGGCGAGGACGGCTTCACGCTCAAGAAGCTCCTGACCACGCCGATCGACTCGGACGACTTCGACGAGGACGCCGACCCCGAGGTCGATCCGGTCGAGGCCGAGGCCGACGAGGATGGCGAGGGCGAGGACGCGGAGGACGAGGATGGGGAGGACGCTCCCCGCGGGCGCAAGAAGACCCGCAAGAAGAAGGCCAAGAAGAAGGCCAAGCGCACCTCGTCGCGGCGTCGAACGATCTCGCGCGGCCCGATCACCGACCTCCTGAACGTCGGCGACCAGGTCGTGGTTCAAGTGACCAAGGACGCGATCGGGGACAAGGGGCCGACCCTGACGACCTACATCTCGATTCCCGGTCGCTACCTGGTGCTGATGCCCTCCATGTCGCGGACGGGCGTCAGCCGCAAGATCCCGGACGACAAGGAGCGCAGGCGGCTCAAGAAGATCCTGGCCTCGATGAACGTGCCCTCCGACATGGGCGTGATCGTGCGCACGGCGGGGGTGGGGAAGACCAAGACCGACCTGACCCGCGACCTGGACTACCTGCTCGGGGTCTGGCAGTCCTTCGGCAAGCGCCTGAACCACGGGCGCGGGCCGGCCCCGCTCTACCAGGAGTCCGACGTGGCGATCCGCACCATGCGCGACCTCTTCAACGCGCGCACGGACGCCGTCGTCATCGACGATCCCCTGGTCCACACCGAGCTGCTCGAATTCGCCGAGAAGCTCATGCCCGAGCAGGTCGAGCGCATCAAGCTGCACGACAAGCCGCGGCCCCTGTTCCACCATTACGGCATCGAGCAGGATTTCGAGAAGATCTTCGCGCGCCGCGTCGAGCTGCCTTCGGGGGGCTCGATCGTCTTCGATCAGACCGAGGCCCTGGTCGCGATCGACGTCAACTCGGGGCGTACGCGCACCGACGGTCACGACTTCGAGGCCATCGCCTTGAAGACGAACCTGGAGGCCGTGCCCGAGATCGCGCGCCAGATCAAGCTGCGCGACATGGGCGGCATCCTGGTCTGCGACTTCATCGACATGACCCGGCCCTCGAGCATGCGCACCGTCGAGCGCTCCCTTCGCACCGAGCTGGCCGATGACCGGGCGCGCAGCAAGCTGGGACGCATCTCGCAGTTCGGCCTGCTCGAGATGACCCGCCAGCGCCTCGGTCCGGGCACCCACAAGAAGGTGTTCCAGGTCTGCCCGCGCTGCCGCGGCACGGCCCGCATCCGCACCGTCCAGTCCCGCGCCGCGGGCATCCTGCGCCGGCTGGGCTCGGCCCTGACCCAGAAGGGCTTCTCCTCGGTCGAGGTCCGCGCCCATCCGGAGGTGGTCGACTACCTCAAGGAGGACCTGTTCGACTACGTGCGCGCCCTGGAGCACCGCTTCGAGCGTGAGATCCAGCTGACCTCTGTGCCCGACCAGTCGGAGGACAGCGTCCTGCGCTACCTGCGCACCGACGGCCGGGAAGTCCGGCCGGGCGGGCGCCGCAAGCGCTAGCGGAGAGGGGAGACCGAGAGGGTTTCGGAGAAGGTCGCCGAGGGTTTCCGAGAAGGAGACCGAGGGGTGGCCGTGGTTCCGAATCGTTGGGCATACGCCTCGCCGGGCGGGCTGCGCCCGCGGCGGCTCGTGATGGCGTGAGCGGAGGTGGCGCGAGGGTGGTGATTTTCGATGCCGTTTGACGCGCGGCTACGCCGCTGGGGGAAAGGCTCGGCTACGCCTCGCTTCCCCCGAACGGCGCTGCGCGCCGGGGGCGAGCGGCGCTCGGCCGGGGCAGGCCCGGGCGGGCGGCGGGAACGCGGGCGGCGTTGGAGGACGGCGTGTTCGCGCGTTGGCCCTGGTCCAGCGCGTCGTGACTCGCACGTCGTGCCATGGGTGTGCGCGTCGACTGCCCGAGCGTCGGCGCCGTTGCCCGCGCACGCCATTACCGAACCAGGTTCACAACCACACACCTGGCGGGGAAGACGCCGAGAAACGCTGTAACCGTCCGGCCAGGTGTGTGGTTGTGAACCTGGTTCGGTAATGGCGTGCGTTCCAGCCGCCCGCACCGTCCTGACCCGGCCGAGCGCAGCTCGGCCCCGGCGCGAAGCGCCGTTCGGGGGAAGCGAGGCGTAGCCGAGCCTTTCCCCCAGCGGCGTAGCCGCGCGTTAAACGGCATCGAAAATCACCACCCTCGCGCCACCTCCGCTCACGCCATCTCGAGCCGGTAGCGGGCGCAGCCCGCCCGGCGAGGAGTGTGCCGATCGGATCGGAACGACGGAAAACGTCCCGGTCTCCTCCCGGCACCCCCCCCTAACCTAGAGCCGGACCAGCCCGACGCGTCCCGTGCCCAGGAGCTCGACCAGCTCCTGAGCCAGGACCTCGGACAGGTTGAGCGAGAAGGCCAGGCCCGCGCGCACGCGTCGCGTGGTCCCGTCGCTGCCGGTCACTTCGAAGAACAAGGGGCGCTTGCCGCGGTGGCGCTGGGTGATCTCGCGCAGGCCTTCGAGGAGGCCCTCGTCTTCGGCGGTCAGGTTGACCGAGAGCCCGCCCTCGAAGCGCTGGATCGCCTCGGAGATGTCCAGGATCTCCTCCAGGATCAGGGCCGGCTCGTCGCTGTCGGCCTCGAGCTTGGCGCGGCACAGCACCACGGCGCCGTCTTCGATGCGCTCCTTGTGCTCCTCGTAGGTGCGCGGGAAGCAGGTCACCGAGACGCTGCCGTGCAGGTCCTCGATGCGGAAGCGCGCCATCTTCTTGCCGGCCATGCGCCCCGACTTCACCAGCAGCTCGGCCTTGTTCAGGATCAGCCCCGCGATGCGCACCTCGCTGCCGCCCTTGATCTCCGCCAGCTCCGTGGTGCGCGTCGACGAGAGGATCGACACCAGGCCCGCCCGCTCCTCGAGGGGATGCCCGGAGAGGTAGAAGCCCAGGACCTCGTACTCGATGGCCAGGGTCTCGGCCTTGTCCAGGGCCCTCGAGGGGTCGATGCCGTCGCCGGCGGGGGAGGCTTCCTCCTGGCTGACCTCCTCCGGGCCACCGAACAGGCTGCCCTGACCACTGCGCCGATCCTCCGCCGCCCGCGCACCGTCGGTCAGGGCGCGGTCGAGGGCGTGCAGGACGGCGCCGCGGTTGTGTCCGAGGCTGTCGAAGGCGCCACCCTTGATCAGTGCCTCCCAGCAGACCTTGCCCACCTGCGTCGGGTCGACGGCCGAGGTCAGGGCGTGCAGGGTCGGGCGCTCGCCCTGCTGCACCAGCTCGTCCCGGGCGCGGCTCAGGGAGTCGAT
>JAJFFA010000956.1 GCA_021776885.1 Planctomycetota bacterium | reverse complement strand
CCGGCCCTGGCCGTCGAGCAGCAGGCTGGTCGGCAGGGCCAGCTCGATGCGCCGCTCGACCAGGACGCGCTGGACCACGTCGAACAGGCGCGCGTGCTGCTCCTCCACGGTCCCCGCGGCGTAGGGCCAGTCGAGGGCGGCGAGCCGCTCGCGGGCGCTCGCGCGCTCCGCGGGCGCGTCGAGCGAGAGGGCCAGGACGTCGAGGCCCAGGGCCTCGAAGGTCTCCTGCTGGGCGACCAGCTCGGGCAGCTCGACCACGCAGCTCGCGCACCAGCTGGCCCACAGGTTGACGAGCAGGGGGCGGCCCGGCTGCAGCGGCGCGAGGGAGCGCGGGGCGCCCGCATCGTCCTGTGTGCGCCAGGGGATCGGCGGCAGCTCGAGGCGCGCGGCGAGGGGGATACGCGCACGGTCCGTCGTCGCGCTGGCCGCGTCCGCGGGCGCATGGGCGTCGGGCCGCTCAGGCAGGTCGAGCTCGCGCGCTGCGACGTCCCGCGGGCGCGCCGTCCCCGCGCCCTGAACGAGACGCCAGGTGTGGTTCGGGAGCAGGCCGGTGAACGACTCCTGCGCGCCCCCCGGCCAGGCGACGCTGACCTCGACGGGCGTGTCGTGGCCCAACCCGAAGGCGAGCCGAGCGCTCGACTGGGCCAGGTAGCCCTCCCCGGCCCGCAGGCTGCGCAGCAAGGTGCGGCGCTCCCCCGCCGCGGACTCGACCACGACGCGCACCCGCGCTCCGACGGCCGAGCGGTTGCAGCGCGTGCCCTCGAGCTCGATGCCCAGGAAGTCCCCCGCGGGCGGGGTGCGGTTGAGCAAGAGCCGCAGGCGCGGCCCGCTGCGGTTCGAGGTCAAGAGGTCCACGCGACCGTCCCCGTCCCAGTCACAGAAGGCCAGGCCGCGCCCGTCGTCCGCCAGGTCGAGGCCCGAGACGGCCGAGACGTCGGCGAAGGGACCCTGACCCAGGTTCTGGAACACGCAATGCCGCTCGCGCCCACTGAACGACTCCCCCGCGCGGGCGCGGTCGTAGACCTCGCGCCAGCCGTCGAGGTAGGCCTGCGCCGCCTGCCCCGCCTGGGTTCCCGATTGCGACACGACCTGCCGCCAGAAGAAGCTTCACAAGTCGGCCGGATCCTCGTTGGTCAGGAAGCCGTTGGCCACCACCAGATCCTCGCGTCCGTCCAGGTCGAGGTCACAGAAGCCCGAGCCCCAGGCCCAGCGCCCCATGCTGACGTCCAGCTCCTCGCTGGCATCACGGAAGCGGCCGTCGCCCTGGTTCAGGAACAGGGAGTTGCCGCGCGCGTGGCGCTGGAAGCCGGCGCGGGTCGTCTCGTCCTCGCGCTCCTGGAAGCTGCGTGCGTAGGTCACGCGGTTCCCCGCGGAGGAGAACATGTTCGACACGTAGAGGTCGCTGCGCCCGTCCCCGTCCGCGTCGCCGAAGGCCACGGACATGCCCGCCGAGAGGTCCTCGACACCGGCCTCTGCGGCCACGTCGACGAAGGCCAGCCCGCCGCCCTGGCTGTCGTTGCGATACAGGTTGTTGCGCCCGAAGTCGTTGGCCACGTACAGGTCGACGTCGCCGTCCTCGTCGTAGTCCTCCCAGGCCGCAGCGAAGCTGAAGCGCCGGTTGTTCTGATCCAGTCCACAGGCGGCGGTCACGTCCGTGAGCCGAAAGCCCCCCTCGTTGCGGTACAGGGTGTTGGGCGGGCCGTTGTTCGCGTCGTGGTAGGGATCGGGCGCCCCGGCCTCGGGCGACTGGTAGCCACACAGGTACAGGTCGAGGTCCCCATCGAGGTCGGCATCCGCGGCGCACATCGAGGTCAGGTTGCGCCCGTCGGGGTAGCTCGCGCGCAGGCTGAAGCGCGGGACGCGGCTGCCCGGCGCGGCGTCCAGGCGCTCGAACAGGAGCAGCGCGTCCGTGGTCAGGGCCAGGTCCAGATCGCCGTCCTCGTCGAGGTCGACGAAGAGCGCCGCGCTGCTGCGGTCGAGGTGCTCGAGCCCGGCCTCGCGGGTCACGTCCCGCGCCGTGCCGTCCTCCTGCTGCAGGAAGAGCCGGTTGGAGAGGCCTCCGTTCTGGCACAGGAACACGTCGCAGCGCCCGTCCCCATCGACGTCCGCCAGGGCCAGGCCGTGGTGTCCGAAGAGGTCGATCCCCAGGCGCCGGTCGAGCTCCCCACGCCAGCGGTTGAGCCCCGGGGCGAGCTCGTTCTCGAAGCACTCGAGCGCACCGAAGACCGCTTCGGTCGCATCCGCGAACCAGGGCCGGGCCTGGGTACGCTCGGTCTCCTCGAAGCCGCTGACGCGCACCTGCGCCAGGAGCGGCGCCTCGATCCCGCGCCAGACGCAATCCCAGGTGGAGCGCTGCTGCACGCGCGCTGCGCCGTAGGTCTGCACCAGCACCCGGGTGCGCGCCGAGTCCGCGTCGTCCCCTGCCTCGGAGCGCACGACCTTGAACTTGAAGTGCACATCGGCGGCGGCACCGAGGGGCGCGATCCAGGCCCCCACGCTGTCGGCCAGGGCTTCGAGGCCCTCGAAGCCCTGGCTCCCGGCTTCGTTGCTCGGCGCTGGGCGGCGCACGACCAGGGCCGGACTCGCGTGCACCTCGTGCAATGCCGGACGCAGGAGGTCGCCGCGGATCGTCTCCAGGGCCAGCGCCTCCAAAGCGGCGGAGTCCGCAGCGCCGTGCAGGGCCAGGTCCGCCAGGGCCGAGAGCTGCTGCGCGGCGCGCTGGCCGAAGCCCTCGCCGTCGAACGCCTCGAGCGGGGTCCCGGACCCGGGGGCAGGGTCCTGGGGTCCGGGCTCCCCGCGCGGGGCGCAGGAGGCGAGGGCCAGGAGCAGGGGGAGCAGGCTGCGGGAGGGCGCCATGGTGGCGGAATTATAGGTGCGTACCCCGCCTCTCGAGCCCGAAACACGGCTCCTGCGCGGGCGGCGCTGAACTCTCCCTCTTTGACTCAGGCGCCCCGCCCTGACGGGACGATCCAGGAAATCACATTTCTATTTCGAAGCCACCCTCCGAGACCTGCCGTGCCCCCCATCGTCCACATCTTCCTCTACGGCCTGTGCGCCTGTGCCGGCTGGTTCCTGCGCCGCCGGGCTCACCGACTGCAGACTGACCCGCGCCTCCGCCGCACCTGGGACGAGCTGCAAGGGCTGGGCAACTCGTACGACGCCCTCGAGGTCCGCGTGCGTGCGATCCACGAGCACCTCGACGGGCTCGACCAGGGCGAGCGCGACTTCGACTCGCGCCAGGAGTTCCACCTGCAGCGCGCCAACCAGCTCGAGTTCGAGCGCGTCTCGTTGCAGACCTCCCTGGCCGAGTCGGACGCCCGCGCGCGCCGCGCCGAGGGGGTGAACGTCGAGCTGGAGCAGGCCGTCGAGGCCTTCCTCGGCAGCTTCCGCAGCGAGGAGCCAGAGCCGCTGGCGCTCGGACTCGTCGGACGTCTCGAGTCCCTCGGTGGCGACCTGGCGACCCGGCTCGGACGCGAAGAGCACACGGTGGCCGAGATGCTCGGCCAGTCCGGCGAGCACGAGTCCCTGACCTTCCTCGGAGCCGCCCTCGACGACGGCAGCGAGGACCTGGGCGGCGACCCCCAGGTCGCCGAGCGCCAAGCCGAGCTCGAGAACGAGCTGGGCTACTCGCGCGTGACCATCGACGCCCTCTCGGCCGAGCTGTGCTCGAAGGAAGCTCGCATCGACGGGCTCCTCCAGCGCGTGCGAGAGCTCGAGTCGAACCACGCGGCGACGGAGCTCGCCGCCGAGCTCGAGGACCTGCGCAGCGAGCGCCAGCAGATGGAGGCGGAGGAGAAGGCCCTGCGGCGGCGCCTGGCCGACGCGGAGACCACCCTGTCGGAGACCACGATCCGTGCCCTCGACTCGGAGCTCTCCGCCACCGCGCGCCAGCACGACGACCGCGCCCACACCGCCGAGGCCCTGGCGGAAACGCGCCACGCCCTCGAGGCGGCCGAGCTCGAGCGCTCGATCCACGCGCAGCAGGTGGAGCTCCTCAGCGCGCGGATCGCCGAGCTGGATGCGACCCTCGAGGGTGTCGCCCAGCGCGAGGAGGCCTGCCACGCCCTCGAGCAGCGCTTCGCAGAGCTCGAGGCGCAACGCGAGCAGGCCCTGTCCCGCGCGCGCAAGCTGCGCAGCCGACTGGGTGAGGTGCGCGTCCTGCGCGAGGAGCTGGCCGAGCGAGTCGAGTCCTGCGAGGCCCTCGACGAGCGCGTCCTGGCCCTGGAGGCGTCGCGCAAGCGTGCCACGGCCAAGAACCGCGTCCTGCGCCGCGAGCTCGAGGACGCGCGCGAAGACCTGCGCCGCGCCGGGCTCGATCCGGAGGCCTGGCAGGCCGAGCGCGCCCAGCGTCTGGCGGACATGGAGGACTGCATGGAGGCCGTGCGGCAGCTCGCCAGCGACCTCGACCTGGACGAGCGCCGCCACCAGCGCAGCATGACCGAGTACGAGAAGGAGCTCTCGGAGCGCGAGGACGAGGTCGTCTCCCTGAGCCAGCTCCTGAGCGGCGTGAACGACATGTGCTCGACCGCCGACGAACTGGTGCGCTCGATCGAGCGCAAGTAGCCCTGCGGAGCGTAGCGCCTACGCCGGGTCTTCCACGGCGCGCAGCATCGCCTCGCGCGCGCCGCGGGCGAAGGCCTGCTGCCAGTGGCGCACCAGCGGGTACGCCAGCCACGCCAGGGGGTGCTGCGGCCTGGACCAGGCCTCGATCTCGAAGCGCACGTGGCCCGTGGCGCGGTTCCACTCGACGCCGAAGCGCTCCTCGCCACGCTCGATGTGGTCGGGCAGGGTGCCGTAGGCGAACCCGAAGCGCTGCAGCTCTCCCACCTCGTCGTAGGTGTAGACGATACGCGTCGCCGACAGCGACCAGAGGCCCATGCGCCGGGCCAGGATGGCGACCAGGGTCCCCTCGCGCAGGTTGGCGCTGGGCCAGCAGACCTCGACCCAGCCCTGGCGGAACATCTCCCAGCGCTCGAGGGCCGCACGCGCCGCGTGCCAGGCCAGCTCGCCCTGGCCCAGCTTGATGCGGCCCTCGTCCCGCTTCCAGCGCCGGCGCACGCCCTCGGGCAGGGGTTGACCGGCGTCGACGCGGGTCAGTCCCTGGGGGCCGTAGGAGAAGGGTGTCCCCACCTGCCGGCGCAGGAAGGAGTCGATCTGGGCCGGGCTCGGGCGGCGCCAGGAGAAGCGCGCGCTCACGGCACCTCGACCAGCCGCCAGCGGTCCGACGCCGGTGACTGTTCCCGCGCGCGACCCTCGTCCGCGAGCTTGAGCAGCCCGGCCAGGAGCGAGCGCTCGGCCAGGGGCAGCATGCGCTCGTCGACGTCCGCGTAGACGTGGCGCGCCAGGTCCGCGCGGCTCTCGAGCCCGCGCTCCAGCCCGCGCACGAGGGCCGCCTCGCGCTCGGCACGGTGCGCGAGGTAGCGCCTCAGGAGGGCGCGGCCGTCCCGGGCCGGAACGCCATGGGCCGGGTAGATCATCCCGATCTCCGCGTTGCGCACGCGCTCGAGGCTGGCCAGGTACGTCGCCAGGTGGCCCTCCGGCGGGTCGATCACGATGGTCGAGAGGGTCGAGACCAGGTCGCCGGCGAGCAGGGCGGCGTAGCGGCTCTCGAGGAAGCACAGGTGCCCGCGGTCGTGCCCCGGGGTGAAGAGCGCTGTGAGCTGCCAGTCCGGGCTGCCGTCGGGCGCCTGGCCCAGGTCCACGCGCGCGCCGTCCGCCAGGGCGCGCCCGGGGCGGAAGCCCGCGGGCAGGCGCGCCAGGGTCTCGGCGTGGGCGTGCACGGGCACGTCGTAGCGCTGGCTGGTCGCCGCGACCGCGCCCACGTGGTCGCGGTGGTGGTGGGTGACGAGCACCCCGGCCACCCGCGCCCCCTGGGTGGCGCAGCGCTCGTCGAGCAGCTGGAACAGGCGCTCCTGCTCGCGCGGCTCCCAGGTGGCGGGGTCGACCACGAACAGCTCGCGGGTCCCGACCACGTAGCAGTTGGTCGTGGTGGCGGGGGGCAGGGTGGGCGTGGCCAGGGGCGCCATCACGATGCCCGGCGTGTTGCGCACCGGGTGCAGGGCGCCGGCCTCGAGGCGCGCGCTGTCGCCCTCGACCGCGGCGAAGAAGGCCTCGAGGTCGGGGGCCGCGGCCAGGGTCTCGATCAGGTACAGCACCGGCGGCGCCACGAGTAGCTCGCCCGCGAGCCAGCGCTCGAGGATGCGCGCCGGGCGCAGGAACTCCCCCGAGTCGAGCTCGCCGGGCCAGACCTCGGGCACCTCGCCCTGCGGGAGCGCGACGTGCAGGAAGCGCGTGCGGTAGAGCACGGGGGCGAAGGGCGGAGTGGTCAGGCGCGCGAAGGGACGCACGCCGTCGCTGGCACGGCGGACCCCCTCGAGCAGCGCGTACCATGCGTCGTTCCCCGGGTCGTCGTCATCGAGCAGGGCGCGGCGCAGGGTCTCGCGCTCTGCGCGACTCTGGCCCGGCCCCAGCCCTGCGGCCAGCACCCCCGTCTCCTCGAACAGCTCGCGCAGGGCGCAGCGCCGGTGCGTGCCGTCGCCGTCCGGCCCGTCGAGCTCGTCCCCGCGGTCGACCACGCCGCCGGGGAAGGCCGCGTAGCCGCCGAAGAAGCGCAGGCGCTTCGAGCGCCGCACCAGGAAGAGCTCGAGCTCCGGCCCCGACCCACGGGTCAGCAGGACGGAGCTCGCGATGCGTTGGCGGACCATGGGACGCGGGGGCCCCCCGCGGCGCGGAGCGGCCCCCGAGAGGAGCTCAGCGCTCCAGCTTCGCTCCACGCCGCGGACGCAGGGCCACCACGGGCGGCCGGGGCAGCTCGCGGCGCAGCTCGTCCTCGAGGATCAGGAGCGGCGTCATGCTCTCGTCGAAGACGAGGACCTCGCGGAAGGACGACGTGAACATCGGATCCGATCCCGGCTCGGGCCCCGCGGTCGGCGGACGCCCCTCCACGCGGAAGGTGTAGCCCGAGGCGACGTTGGCGAAGCTCTGCACCACCAGCTGGAAGACGCTGTTCGCTTCCGCGGTGGCGGCGCCGCTCTCCTCGCCCGTGAACGTGTCGTCGATCACGTCGCAGATGTTCCCGAACTGGTCGGAGACGATGATCGCCAGGTCGACGTTCGGATTGGTAGGGATCAGACGCGCGTTGACCAGGGTCGCCCCGTTCGTGCGGAACTGGAAGCCATCGAACTGGTCCCCCGCGTTGGGGCCCACGGTGCCGGTGATGACGAAGGTCCGATTGGGGTTGATCTGGCCCAGGTCGTTGGCCTCGGCGGGAGTGTTGTTGGGCTCGGTCTCGGAGACGTTGAGGGTCGAGCGACTCTCGCCGCCTCCGCCGCCGCCACCGCCGGCGGCGGCCGCCGCGATGATCGGGATGCAGCCGCCGGTGAGCAGCATGCAGGGCAGAGCGAGGGCAAGGGACGTGATCTTCGGTCGTTGCATGCTGTCCCTCACCCGTTGTTGACGACGATGGAGCGCGAGGTGCGGCGGCCGCCCTCGAGGATCAAGAGCAGTCGGATCGTGTTGGCCCCCGGATCCATGGGGATGCCGCTGGCGGACATGTCGAACTCGTAGCCGATCTCGCGCATCTGGGCGGAGGGGTCGGGCAGCTCGCTGACGCTCACCCCGCCCTCGGCCTGCAGCGGCTCACCGTTCTTGAAGACCAGGGCCGAGAGCACCGGCTGGCGCGTCTTCACGTTGCAGGCCAGGTCCATGCTCTCGCCCACCTGGCTCCCGTTGCCCGGAGCGGAGAAGGTGACCTGGGCGAAGCGGTCCTCGGAGACACGCGCGTCGTGGTCCTCGAGCAGGTAGCGCTTGACGCGCCCGGCCAGGTGCCGCATCGCGTTGCGCGTCAGGGAGTCGCTGACCACGTCCGCCTTGTCCCTTGCCCAGAAGGGCGGGAAGACGAGGGTCATGAAGAAGCCCGTGGTCCAGGCGTCGTTGCGCTCCCAGAACTTCAGCCGCAGCTCGCCGGGATCGAAAACCACCGGGTTGACCATCTGCTCCTGGGAGTGCGGGTCGTAGATCTGGCACTCGAGGGCGAACCCCGCACCGTCGTAGGCCGCGTCACTGACCCACAGGGCGCCGATCCAGGTGAACAGCCAGGCACCGGTCGAGGCCCAGATGCGGTCCGAGGCGCCGCTGTACTCGAAGTCGGCGCGGGTCAGGCGCGGCACCAGCACCAGGTCGTAGACCTGGTCCAGGTCGGCGGCGTCCGGACTCTCCTCGAGCATGGCGATCTCGGTGCTCGCCCCCAGCTCGCGCAGGGACTCGACGAACATGGCGCGCAGCTCGCCGGAGCTGCCGGTGGACAGGTACCACTTGTCGCCCTCGTCCGCGGCTCCGACCCGCACGGACGCGTCGACCTCCACTGGCGCCACCGCGATGCGGTAGGGCGCCGGAGCAGCGTCGCGGATGGGCTTGTCATCGCTACCGCGCAGCGCCCGGGGCGTCGACGCGCAGGCGGCGAAGAGCAGCGCGACGCACAGGGCCGCAGCCGTGTGCATCACTCGGGGACCAGGGAAAGCACGCATCGCACTCCGATCTCTTTCAGGTTTCGCGGCACCTCGTTCGTGCGCCGCGCGGTCTTCTCGTAGTCCAGGCCGAAGGCGCCGCGCACGCTGTCGGCCAGACGCTCCGCGTCCTGGGCCAGGTCGCCCAGGATCGGCTTGTAGTATGAGGTCCCGCCCCGGTAGACGCGATTGCTACGCACGGCAGGCACGTCGGCGACCCACTCGCGGGCACCGCTGCACAGGCCGAAGACGCCCCAGGGCGAGAGGTCGATCTCGGTGTCCGCCGCGAACAGGGCCAGGTTGCGGTCCGGCTGCAGGAAGACCTGGCCCGGATCGAAGCGCGGGCCGAAGGAGAAGGCCTGGCTCTCGACCCCGTTCCAGCCGCCTGCGGTCTCCCACTGGCTGGCGCTGGGCAGGGTCTTGCCCTCCCAGGTGGCGAAGCCGTCCGCGTCCTCCCACTGCATGCCCACCACGACCTGCCCCGAGTCGTAGGGTTCGTCGAAGATGCGGTAGGACACGGCGGCTGCGCCCGCCGTCTGGCGCTCGATCACGTAGGGCTGGTAGCGCCCCCAGGTCACCTCGCGCCGGTCGATCAGGAACGGCCGGGCCTCGGGCTCGCCGCCGCAGACGAGCGCCATCTCGCTCGTCCCACGCCCCGTATCGACGTCGAAGACGTGGAAGGGCTGGGCGCTCGAGACCTGGCGCACGAGGCGCGCGCCGCCGGGCAGGGACCACAGGTCGGGCTTCCCGTTGCGGCCCAGTATCAGGAGGCGGCCGCCCTCCAGGTCGAGCTCCACGGGCGGCGGGAAGGAGCCGCCGCCGGCCAGGGTCACGAAGGCCTCGCTGTCCGTCGCCGAAAGGGTCTCACGCAGGGCGGCGCGCTTGGCGCTGTAGACCTCGACCTCGAGCTCGAAGTCGGCGGGGTTGCCGAGGCTGTCGCGGGCGGTCAGGACGACGTTGCGCGTCACGGGCTCGGCGCTGTCCACCGCGGGGGCGGAGAAGCGCACCTCCCCCGCGCGCGCGCTCAGGTCGAAGCTGCCCTCCGAGGTCTCGACCGTGACCGGCTCGCTGAAGCGCAGGGTGGCCAGGATCGGACCGTCCTCGAAGGCGTAGGGCGCGCTGCCCGCCAGGCGCGCCTCGAAGGGCGCAGCGGGGCCGCTGCGGTCGACGCGGATGCGCCGGCGAGCAAGGGGCAGGTCGGGGCTTCCGTCCGCGGACTCCCCTGCGCTGTCGTCGGCGCGCACGGCGACGACGTAGTCGCCGTCGTCCAGGGGCAGGGTCAGGGAGACCGAGAAACTGCCGTCCGCGTTCGAGCGCAGGGATTCCCAGGGGGCGCGGGTGTCCCCCTCGAGCCCGATGCTGAGGTCGAAGGCCAGGGGCGGATCGCACAGGCCGCTGAAGGTCCAGGAGAGGGCGTTGGTGGCCGCGCCTTCCTCGGGCGCGGTCCAGTCGACGGCGGCCAGCACGGGCGCGGGCGGCGGCTCGACGACCTCGGGCTCGGGATCGGTGCCGGCGACCGGGGCCGTCGTGTCGGGCTGGCTCGGCTGTCCGCCCTCCGGCGTCACGCCCAGGGCCCCCGCACCGGGCGTGTCCTGGGACATCTGCTGGGCCAGGTCTCCCGTGTCCTCGCTGCCCGGAGCGTCCATGCCCCCTTGGCCCCCGGGGCCCCCGGTGATCGGTGCGCCGCCCGACTCCGGCGGCGCCGTGACGCTCTCCTGCGGCGCAGCCCCGCCGGCCAGATCGATCGGCCCCGTGTCGGACTCGCCACTCATGAAGGACCACACACCGACGGCCGCCAGGCCCGCGGCGCCCACGCTGATGGCCAGGGTACGGTGCGCGGACTTGCGTCCCTCGTGCATGCCGCGGGCGAAGATCTCCTGCAGCTCGGCGGTCTTGGGACGCTTCTTGCGCTCCTGCTCGAGCAGGCGCGAGACCAGCTTGGAGAGCCAGGCCGGGGCCTGCTCCTCGTCCAGGCGCGGCGCCTTGGACCTGAGCCGCGCGGCCAGGAGCTCGCCCAGCTGCCGCCCGGAGAAGGGCAGCTTGCCCGAGCACATCTGGTAGACGATCACGCCCAGGGCGTAGATGTCGGTCGAGGCGTCGATGGTCTGGCCGCTGACCTGCTCGGGGGCCATGTAGTGCGGCGTGCCCAGGATGGCCATGGTCTGCATGGTCTGGGCGTTCTCGAAGGCGCCCTCGCGGGCCAGGATCTTGGCGATCCCGAAGTCCAGCACGCGCACCTCTTCATTGGGGGCGCCGGGGTTCAGCACCATGATGTTCGACGGCTTCAGGTCGCGGTGCAC
>JAJFFA010000955.1 GCA_021776885.1 Planctomycetota bacterium | reverse complement strand
GCGCTGCGTCGGGCGGCAGGTGAGCCGCTTCGTCATCGTGGGCGACAGGGTCGTCTTCCTCGTCCAGGAGTCGCGCGAGGGCGCGGATCTCAACCAGGACGGCGACCTCGCCGACTTCGTGCTGCACACCTACTCCTTCGGCCTCGACCAGCGCGTCAACCACGGGCTGGCCTGCGAACTCTTCTCGCTCGTCTCCCACGCCGGGGTCGCAGCGGTGCTCGTCGACGAGGACCAGCACGCGCGCGACGTGAACGGAGACGGAGACCGCGGTGATAGCGTGGCGCACCTGGTGCGCGCCGCTGGACCGCTGCGCAACACGGGCCTGGCGGCGAACTACGTCGTGGGCGAGGCGGGCACGCGCTCGGTGGCGTTCGTGGTCAACGAGGCCGACCAGGGGATGAGCGACCTCAACGGGGACGGCGACGCCTTCGATCAGCTGCTCTTTGTCGTGCGCTGATCTATCGGAGGCCCCGGGGACGGCACGAGGCGCTACACTCGAAAGCGAATCTCAAGCCTGCCCGTGCCCGGGGTGCTGTTTCTGACGGACCCGCTCTCCCTGCAGTCCGTAGATCCCCGGCCGGGCGAACCATTCAAGAGGAGGATGCTGCATTGCATCGTTTCACTGCTTCGCTCTCCCTGGCTCTCCTGGCCAGTGTCGCTGCCGCACAGACCCAGCTCGACAAGGCCGTCGTCCCGGCCGATCGCTCCCTCGAGCTGATCCCCCACCACCTCAGCGAGCAGGCCAGCGCCCTGGCGTACTTCGAGGTCAACCAGCTCGACGTGCCGCGCACGACCGACGCGCCGTTCTCCCTCGAGCTGCAGTTCGAAGGCGAGCGCATGACCCTCGACCTGCGCAGGAAGTCGGTGCGCTCAGGCAAGTACCAGGTGCTCGACAACGTGGCGCCCGGTGTCTTCGAGGAGGTCCCGGCGGGCCCGATCCGCACCTTCCTGGGCAGCGTGCGTGGGGTCAAGGGCTCCGTGGTCGCCGGCTCGATCCTGCAGTCGGGTCTGCAGGCGCAGATCGAGCTGCCCAACGGGCGCTCGCTGGTCGTCGAGCCCTACTACGACGGCTTCGTCGCCGGGATGCGTGACCAGTACGTCGTCTTCGACCATGATGCCGCGCCCCACGGCGACGCGGCGACCTGCGGCGTCGACAGCGCCCACGCGCCCCAGAGCACCCACGGGCCTCAGTTCGGGGGCTCGGGCTCCGGCTGCGGCGGCGACTTCTGCGTGGCCGAGATCGCCTTCGACCTCGACAACTCCTACTACCAGTTCTGGAGTAGCAACACGGCCCAGACCACCGACGCCGCCGAGCTGACCCTGCTCGTCGCGAACGTGCCCTACCTGCGGGACGTCGAGATCGAGCACCAGATCACCACCCTCGTCGTGCGCTCCGGGGGTGACCCCGCGGGCTACGCCAACGCCACGGGTACCTGCTCGCTGCTGGGTGAGCTGCGCGCCGAGTGGAACGCCAACATGGGCGCCGTGTTGCGTGACACGGTCCAGATTCTGTCCAACCGCTTCGCCGGGGGCTGCGCCTTCGTCGGCGTGACCTGCAACCTGGACGTCGCCTACGGCATGAGCGGAACGCCCGACGTCTTCGGCACCACGGGCCTGCGCTGCATCGCCCACGTCGTCGGCCACGAGCTGGGACACAACTGGGACGCGAGCCACTGCACCTGCTCGTCCCCGGCCTACCTCATGAACCCGTCCTTCCGGCCCTGCGCCCAGCGCATGCACCCCACGGAGACCATCCCCGAGGTGCAGGCCTTCCGCGACGCCGCCGCCTGCCTGCGGCCCGGCACCATCAACGACAACCGCGACGGCGCGATCGAGATCGCGAACGGTGAGACGCGCTTCGGCGACACCACCAACGCCACCAACGACGCCACGGGCAGCTGCGGCGCGACGACCACGTCGCCCGACGTCTGGTTCGTCTACCGTCCCCTGTCTCCAGGGGACCTGACGGCCACGACCTGCGGCGCCAGCACCGACGTCAACTTCGACACGGTGCTGACCGTCTACGACGCCGCGGGTATCGAAGTGGGCTGCAACGACGACGACTTCAGCTGTGCGAACACGATCCGGCACTCGACCCTGACCATCCCGGTGCTGGGTGGCACCTCCTACTTCGTCCGCGTCGCGGGCTTCAACGGCGACGTGGGCACCTTCCAGCTCGACGTGAGCGGCCCGTCTTCGATCCCGCCGATCAACGACGAGCGCACCCAGGCCACGACCCTCGGCGCCGGTGTGTACTACGGCTCCATCTCCGCCGCCACGAACGACGGCACAGCCACGTGCGGAGCGTCGGCGGCGAGCAAGGACGTCTGGTACCGCTACTCGCCGGCCAGCAGCGACGTGATGACGATCAGCACCTGCCACGACAACGGCACCTTCAGCCCGCTGTACGACACGGTGCTGACCCTCTTCGACAGCGTCGGCAGCGAGCTGGCCTGCAACGACGACTGGTGCGGCCTGCAGTCGCGCATCGAGTTCGACGTGATCGGCGGCCAGACCTATTTCATCCGCGTCTCCGGCTTCTCCACCCGTGAGGGCGGCTTCCGCCTGGCCCTGACCGGTCCCGACGTCGCTAACGACCGTTGTGGCGGCGCCATCCCCATCGGACCGGGTCTGCACCCGGTCGACATGACCGCCGCCTACATCTCCGACGGCGTCGTCGCCTGCTCCGCCGCCGCCGACGATGAGCCGGACCTGTTCTGGACCTTCCAGAACACGTGCGGCCTGCCCGGCGTCCTGACCGTGTCCTCCTGCGGCACGCGCAACTTCACGGGCATGGACCTCGGTCCCGACACCGTCGTC
>JAJFFA010000954.1 GCA_021776885.1 Planctomycetota bacterium | reverse complement strand
CAGGACGCGCACCACGGCGCCGTAGGTCCGCGCTCCGACGGGGAAGCGCGGGAAGCGCAGCAGGTCGTCGGAGAGGGCGGGCAGGGCGAAGTCGCCGAGCAGGACCAGCTCCTGCGCCGAGGGCCCCCTCGGCCCCTCGTGCTCGAGCAGCCGCACGAGCTCGAACAGGTGGCGCTCGCCCTCGCGTTCGATGCGCTCGAGGGTCACCCGGGCCAGATCGCTGCGGGCCGCGCCGCCCTGGGCCAGGGCGATCCAGTCTTCCGCGCTGCGGGCCAGCACCAGGGCGGCTTCGAAGGGCTCGTCCGCCCGCTCGGGACGCACGAGGGTGCCGCCCGGTGTCTCGCGCACGACCCAGGGTCGGCCCGCTTCGAGCCGCTCCTGCCAGCGCGGGAAGTCCTCGGGCGTCGCCTCCAGAACGTCGCGTGCTTCGGCCGCGCGCGCCTGGGCGCGCACCCGGGCCCAGGGCGCGGGCGCGACCCGGGTCAGGGCGAACTCGGCCTGGGCCCGAACGACCGTCGACCCCGAGCGCGCCGCTTCCTCGAGGGCGCCGCCCGCCCGCTCGGCGCGGGGCCCCAGGCGCCCGAGGGTGGCGCAAACCAGCGCGCGCACGCCCTGGTCGTCGTCGCCGAGGGCGTCGACCAGCGAGGGCACGGCGCGCCCCAGGGTCGCCAGCAGTCGCTCGCGCGCGACCCGTTCCCCGGGCGCTGCGCCGTAGCGCGCCTCGTAGGCCTCGACCTCCCGCGGATGCACCGGCGGGCCGTGCCACGGCACCGCCCGGGCCAGGCCGCTCGCCGCCAGCCGGCGTGTGGCGACGTCGTCGCTGCGCAGGGCGCGCACCAGGGACGGCAGGGCCTGGGGCACGAGACCGGCCAGGGCGAAGACCGCGACCCGCACTTCCTCGCCGTCCTCGCCGCGGGCCATCGCGTCCAGGGCTTCGACCAGGAGTGGCGCGTGGGCGCCGAAGGCGCGGGCGGCGTGGGCGTAGCGCAGGCGCTCGGCCCGCTCGCTGCGCTCGAGCCCGGCTCGCACGGCGTGTGCCGCGGGGGCGCCGATGTTCGCGAGCACCACCGCGACCCCGTCGCGCTGCGCCTCCGAAGCGCGCAGCAAGAGGTCCAGGTGCGCGTCGAGTTCGTCCTCGCGCCCGACCTTCCACTCGAAGAGCCGCCCGGCGTCCCCGGCCAGGGCCTGGTCGACCACCGCCAGGGTGGCCGCCGCGCCGAGGGCGTCGAGGGCCAGGAGCGCGCGGCGGCGCACGCCCTCGTCCCCGCGCTCGAGGGCATCGAGCAACAGGGGCAGGCAGAGGGACTCGCCGGCGAGTCGCCGGAACTTGGCGGCCAGCCCGGCGGGGTCGCCGTCGAGGGTCTGGAGCGCGGGCTCGAGCGCCTCCAGGGCGCGGGCCAGCTCGATGCGACGCCCGGGGTTCTCGAGGGCCTCCAGCTCGGCCTGGGCCGCGCGCCACAGGGCCAGGCGTCGGCGCAGCTCGAGGAGGCTCTCTCCGCCGGCGGCCCCGTCCGGGATGCGGTCGTCGTCGAAGGCGGCCAAGGCGCGGCGCGCGCTCGCGGCGAGGCGCGCATCGCCGTACTCCAGGAGGGCCAGCTGGGCGACGAGCTCCGGCCCCGCCCCGGCGGCCGGAATGTTCTGCAGGGTGCGGGCCTCGACGGCGTCGCGCATGGACTCGATCCCGACCGGCCCGAAGCCGTCGAGGACCTGCAGCGCGCGCAGCTGAACCCGCGCGACGGGGGTGCCCAGGAGGTCGAGCAGGATGGGGGCCGCTCGCGCCGCGCCATCCAGCCGCTCGAGGGTGCGGGCCAGCTCGAAGTGGCTCCCGTCCCCTTGGCGCACGGAGTCGCGTAGCCCCGCGAGGGCGTGGTCGAGGAGCGCCCGGCGCTGTGAGGCGCGGCGCACGTCCTGGGGCGGCTCTTGCTCCTGCGCGCTCCACGGGCCGAGGAGCGCGAGCACGAGGGCTAGAAACATGGGGGCTTGCCAACAGCCGGCGATGGGGGCCGGCCTCCTCCCCTTATAGAATGCTTGCCCTGCGTGGCTACCTTCCGAACCCGGAAGGCCACGATCCAGCGCGCCCTGAGCCCCCGAGGCCCCTTCCATGCGACGTACGTCCGATTCCGGCAAGACCGATCACCGTGAGATCCGTATCGAGGATTTCGAGCGAGAGATCCTCGTGCGTCCGATCTGCATCGAGGACTTCGACGCCCTGGTCGAGATGCAGGCCGCCTGCTTCCCCGGCATGCAGACCTGGGCGAAGGACCAGATCGAGAGCCAGCTCGAGCGCTTCCCCGAGGGGCAGCTGGCCGTCGAGTACGAGGGGCGCCTGGTGGCCTCCGCGTCGTGCTTGATCGTCGACCAGGAGGACTACTCGGTCTGGCAGGACTGGAAGGACATCGCCGACAACGGCTACATCCGCAACCACGACCCGCAGGGCGACACGCTCTACGGGATCGAGATCATGGTGCATCCGGAGTTCCGCGGCCTGAAGCTGGCGCGACGCCTGTACACCGCGCGGCGCGAGCTGGCGCGGCGCTTCAACCTGGCGCGCAGCATCGTCGGCGGGCGCATCCCGAACTACCACCTGCACGCGGACGAGATGAGCGCGCGGGACTACGTCGAGCGCGTCCTGGAGGGCCAGCTCTTCGACCCCGTGCTGACGACGCAGACGGCCAACGGCTTCGTGCTGAAGCAGCTCATCCCCGACTACTTCCCGAGCGACACCGCGTCCCGCGGCTACGCCACGTTCCTCGAGTGGACCAACCTCGACTATGTGGCCGACCCGCGCCGGCGCTACCAGCGCGTGCACAACGTGCGCATCGCTGCGGTGCAGTACCTGATGCGCTCCGTGGACAGCGTCGACGACTTCGAGGCCCAGTGCCGCTTCTTCGTCGACGCGGCTTCCGACTACAAGAGTGACTTCGTCGTCTTCCCCGAGCTGTTCACGACCCAGCTCCTGTCGACGATGAAGCCGGACTCTCGGCCGCAGGAGAGTGCCCGGCGCCTGGCCGAGCTCACGCCGCGCTACCTGGAGTTCTTCACCAGCCTCGCGATCCAGTTCAACATCAACATCGTCGGTGGCTCCCAGTTCGTCCTCGAGGGGGATCAGCTGCGCAACTGCTCCTACCTCTTCCACCGCGACGGCGGCATCGACCAGCAGTTCAAGATCCACATCACCCCGGCCGAGCGGCGCTGGTGGGGGGTCGTGCCCGGCGACAAGGTCGAGGTGTTCGATACGGACCGCGGCAAGGTCGCGATCCAGGTCTGCTACGACGTCGAGTTCCCCGAGCTCTCACGCATCGCCGCAGCCAAGGGCGCACAGATCCTCTTCGTGCCCTTCAACACCAACGACCGCGACGGCTACCTGCGCATCCGCACCTGCGCCCAGGCACGCTGCATCGAGAACCACGTGTACGCGGTGATCTCGGGCTGCACGGGCAACCTGCCCTTCGTCGACAACGCGGACGTGCACTACGCCCAGTCGGGCATCTTCACCCCCTCGGACGTGCCCTTCGCCCGGGACGGAGTGGCGGCGGAGTGCACCCCGAACATCGAGACGCTGGTGGTGCGGGATGTGGACATCGAGCAGCTGCGCCGGCACCGGCTGAGGGGCACGGTGCAGAACTGGAATGATCGGCGGACGGATCTGTACAAGGTGAAGTATCGGGCGGGGGCGGATGGGGAAGAGGTGGAGATCTAGGGAAGGGGAAGGCCGGAGGGGGTGCCGGAGGGAAGACCGGGGCGTTTGCCTTCGTTCCGAACCGATCGGCACACTCCTCGCCGGGGCGGGCTGCGCCCGCGGCCGGCTCGAGAGGGGGTGAGCGACGGTTGCGCGAGGGTGGTGACCTAATCTGCCGTTCATCGCGCGGCTTCGCCGCTGGGGGAAAGGCTCGGCTGCGCCTCGCTTCCCCCGAACGGCGCTTCGCGCCGGGGCCGAGCTGCGCTCGGCCAGGGTCAGGACGGTTCGGGCAGCTGGAACGCGCGCCATTACCGAACCCGCCATTACCGCGCCATTACCGAACCAGGTTCACAACCACACACCTGGCCGGACGGTTGCAGCGTTTCTCGGGGTCTTCCCTGCCAGGTGTGTGGTTGTGAACCTGGTTCGGTATTGGCGCGTGGCGCGCGCGACG
>JAJFFA010000953.1 GCA_021776885.1 Planctomycetota bacterium | reverse complement strand
TCGCCCTCTTGCTCCTGTCGTGTGTTCCGCCCGGCGTGCGCGTCGAGGGCGAGCTGCGCGGCGACCTCGTCGGGCACTGGGCCGGCCACCTCGAGCGCGAACAGCGCCTCTACCCGATCGGGATCGACATCGTCGAGCAGGGCGCCTCGGTCCAGGCGACCCTCGACCTACCCGAGTACTGCATCTACGGCAGCCCGCTCGAGGTGCGCGTGCGCGGCGATAGGATCCTGCTCGAGGGGGCCAAGATCAGCCTCGAGGCCAGCCTCGAGGGCGAGGTGCTGCGCGGCGAGTCGAAGGGCTTCCAGGACGTGCGCGCCGAGCTGTACCTCGAGCTGGAGGAGCGCGAGCCGGTCGCCTACCGGCACGAGGAGCTGGTCTTCGAGAGCGGCGACGCGCGTCTTGCGGCGACCTTCGTGGCGCCGACGGGCGCGGGCCCGTTCCCGACGATCGTCTGGACCCACGGCTCGGGTCGGGATACGCGCGAGACCTTCTACTACGCGGGCCGCGCGCACCTCCTGGCCCAGAACGGCGTGGCTTCGCTCATCTACGACAAGCGCGGGGCGGGCCAGTCGACGGGCAGCGAGGCGTGGAACCTCGAGCGCCTGGTCGAGGACGCGGTCGCCGCGCTGCGCGCCATCGCGGGTCGGCCGGACGTGAACGCGGAAGCGATCGGGCTCGCCGGCTTCAGCCAGGGGGGCTGGGTCGCCCCCCTCGCCGCGATCCAGGAGCCCGAGGTCGACTTCCTCGTGGTCGGCGCGACGCCGGGGATCTCGGGCGCTGGGCAGAACATCTTCAGCGCCGTCTCGCGTCTGCGCCGCGACGGCTTCCCGGACGAGGACCTCATTGCCGCCGAGGACTTCCTGACGCAGCTGTACGACTTCTACGCCACGGGCGAGGGGCGCCCGGAGCTCTTGCTCGCCCTGGAAGAGGCCCAGGAGACACGCTGGTACGAGTCGCGCTGGGTCTCGAACGTCACGTTCATCGACGCGGACGACGGCCTGCGCCAGGGCCGCTGGACGACCTGGGAGCCCTTCGCCCGCGACCCGAGCACGACCTGGTCCCAGATCGAGATCCCGGTGCTCTCGATCTGGGGTGCGCAGGACATCGACGTCCCCGCCGAGCTGAGCCGGCGCCGGATCGAGGAGGCCCTGCGCTCCGCCGGCAACCCCGACTTCGAGCTGCGCCTCTTCCCCCACGCCAGCCACGGCCTCTGGGACGAGGGCGAGCGGGATGGCTGGGACTGGGAACGCCAGGTGACGGATTCCCATGACCTGATCGTCGAGTGGGTCGTCACGCGCTACGAGCCCCCCGCGGGCTGGCGCGCGAAGTGACGCGCGTCGAGAGAGGACCAAGAGGCCGTCTCACCGAACGTCCCTCGACGTTACGCGGAATGGACGGAACCCGCGCCGGGGCTTGGCTGCGTAACGTGTGAATAGGGGGCGCACGGCCGGCCCATAACGATTCCTCGGGCGCTGCGCAGAATTCCGCGCAGTCGGCGAATCCCGGGGGGGCGCGAGCGGACCCTTCTTGATGCATCATGTGTCCCGACCCTGCAGCCTTCGATTCGGGCCCGGCGCACCTCACACCCGAGGAGTTGCTCGAGCACTTCGAGTGGATCCAGGGGCTGGCGCGCAGGCTCGTCGACGACCCCTACATGGCGGACGATCTGTCGCAGGAGGCCTGGCTCGCCGCACTGCGTAGCCCGGCGCCCACGGGCGGCGCCCTGCGTGCCTGGTTGGCCAAACTGCTGAGGAACCTGGCGCGCAAGATCGTGCGCTCCGAGGGGCGGCGCCGCTTGCATGAAGCAGAGGCCGGGATCTCGGTCTTTCGACGCCGGCAGGCGCGGGAGTTGCTCGAGCACGCGATCGAGGGAGGCTGGCTGGTCAACCGCGTGCTGGCCCTGGGCGCTCCCTACCGCGACACGTTGCTCGCCCGCTACTACCGTGGGTTGTCCCCGGACGAGATCGCGGAGAGGGACGGGCTTTCCGTAGCGACGGTCAAGACGCGGCTGCGGCGCGGGCTGGAGCTCCTGCGTCACGACGTGCGCGACCGCCAGCGCGGGCGAGCCAGGGGAGTACTGCTCTCGGCACCTGCTTGGCGCAGGCAGCGCGACGTCGTGCCGTCGAGCCCTTTCGGCCGATGGCTACGCCTGCGGACGGCGACCTGGGGACTGCTCTCGCTCGCGTCACTTACGGTCCTCGTGCGGGTGCTTTCCGTTGGCGACGGATCGGAGGTCCCCAATGGGGTCGGCGCCCCACTCCTCGCCCGCGACGGGACGTCGGGTGCTGCGCCAGGCTTGACTCCAGCGGGCCCGGTGTCGCGCGCGCGCGCGGTCGCAGCGCAACCCGTGCCAGAACCCGCGCAGCCCGTGGCGACGCCGCGCCAGAGCCTCCACGGGCTCGTGCTCGATTCCCAGGGGCAGGCGGTGCCCGGGCTCTTGCTGGGTTTCGGGCCGGATCCCGAGACCCTTGTTTCTGCCGGTCGCAGTGACGCGCGGGGGCGCTTTCGGCTGGACGTCGACGACACCTACGGCGTCGTGGCGTGCATGGACGAGCGCTTCGCTGGTGTCCTGCACGCCGTGGTCTTCTCCGGCTACGAAGACGGCCAGCTCCTGATCGGGGTGGCGCCTGGCCGCGTGATCGAGGGCCGCGTGCTGGACTCGAGCGGGGGCGGCGTGCCCGACGCACGGGTACGGCTCTCCGACTGCGGGGATCCCCGGACGGAGGCCGGACGCATCGTGGACCAGAGCCTTGCGACGGTTCGCCGGCGACGCAGCGATGGCGATGGGTTTTTTCGCTTCGACCGTGCGGCCCACGGCCGCAGCCTGCGGCTCGAGGTCACGGCCGCGGGATTCGGGTCCGCGAGCCTCGAGCTGCACGAGCACGTCGACGCGGCCGTGCCCCTGACCGTGGTACTTCCCGCTCCGGTGACCGACGTCGTCGTCGGGGTCGTCGAGACCCGGTCCGGCACGCGGCTGGAAGGCGCCTGGGTCACGGATGGCTCCACGGTCGCGCTGACCGACGCCGAAGGACTCTTCCAGTTGCCCTGCCCCCAGGGCGCCGCCGCCCTCGACCTGTGCGCCGTCGCCGAAGGATACGCGTCCACTCGCAGGCGGCTAGAGCGACGTGCTCCCGTTGCTCCCGGGGCTCCCGGGGCCCTGACGGCGCGTGCCGGCCGTCCGGACAGGGTGACCCTGGTGCTCGAGGCGCGGGCGCTCTCGATCGGAGGTCGGGTCATGGATGCGGGCGGTGCAGCCCTCGCGGGCGCCGTGGTGTACTGCCTGGACGGTGAGATGTTCGGTACGACCTGGACCGAGTCCTTCGGGAGCAGGAACTTCAAGCCGCGTTGGATTCAGGAGCTCGCGAGCGGGCGCCCGGGGGCGATCTTCCCGGTGGAGCCCGATGGGAGCTTCCTCGTCGAGGGCTTGAATGACCGCAGCTACGAGCTCGAGGCGCTGGACCCGACGACCCTGAACCGAGTGCGCGTGGGTTCGGTCCCGGCTGGGCAACGAGGTGTGGTCCTCGCGCTGTGCGGACAGGAGCAGGCCTGGCCGCTGGCCGGCCGCGTCATCGGACGCGACGGCCAGCCCCTCGCGGGCATCCAGGTGTCGCCCGCTGCCATGCGTCGAGACGGCTGCCCCGGCTCCTCGAACCGTCCGCGCTTCCTGGGTCGCGCCGTGCACACGGATGCGCAGGGGCGCTTTTCCTTCGATGCGCTGCGAACCGAGGATCTCGCCCTCCTCCTGCGCGGAGGGCCAGCCTTCTTTCCGCACTACTTTCCAGTCTCCTCCGAGGGCGACCGGGACAGGGCTGGCTTGACGGAGCTCGTGCTCATCTATCAGCGTCAAATGCACCTGGAGGTCGAAGTTCAGGACTCGATCGAGGCAGACAGCGTGGGGGTCCTCGACTGGCGCGGCGACGTCCGTCTGCTCTCGCAGCGCACGGGCCTGAGTTACTACCGCCGCGAGCGTTGGCCGCTCCGACAGGGGGCCTCGGGGGTCGTCAGCGTCGAGGAGGGTGTGCGCTGGCTGCTCTTGTTTCGCGGCGAGCAGGAAGTCGCGCGTCAGCCCTTGTCCCTCGTCCCGGGGCAGATCGAGCGCCTGTCCTTTTGAAGAAACGCGAATCGCGAATCCCGTCCGCCTCCCGTCGGGACCTAGGGGGTGACCCCGCGCAGCCTCCGACCATCAGGAACGACCCATGAATCGACCCAGCCTCTTGCCCTTCGCTTTGCTCTTGCTGCTGCTTGCCACACCGGCCGCGGCGCAGTGCGGTGTGACGACTCGCGTCAGCCTCGGAACCGGAGGGACCCAGCTGCAGGGGGCCTCGCAGCTGGCCATCATGACGCCCGATGGGCGCTACATGTTCTTCATCTACAGTGAGGACGATCTCGTCGCCGGGGACACCAACGGCTTCCTGGACGTGTTTCGCATGGACTTGGTCAGCGGAGAGACGCTGCGTGCCAGTCAGGATTCCAACGGCGTGGGCGGGAACACCACCACCTTCTCGCCGCTGTCGGCGTCGGACGACGGGCGCTACGTCGCGTTCAACAGCTTCGCGACCAACCTCGTCCCCGGGGATACCAATGGTGTCCTGGACGTCTTCGTGCACGACTTTCAGACGCGTACGACACGGCGCGTCAGCGTCGGCGACCAGGGCCAGCAAGGGAACGGTCATGCGACGAAGCACGGCCTCTCTGCGGACGGGCGCTTCGTCGCCTTCGACAGCGAGGCCAACAATCTGATCCCTGGCGACACGAACGGCCAGCGCGACGTCTTCGTGCTGGAGCTGGCCAGTGGCAACCTGCTGCGCGTCAGCCTGCCGGCGGGTGGGGGGCAGGGCGATGGCCAGAGCAACGACCCGCGCCTCAGCGCGGATGGCAGTGTGGTGGCCTTCACCAGCTTCGCGACCAACCTAGTAGCGGGGGATACCAACAACCGCCCGGACATCTTCGTGACGGACCTGACCAGTTCCACTATCGAGCGCGTCAGCGTGGACTCGAACGGTATCCAGGGCGACGGGCGCTCCGAAGGACAGGAGATCTCGCCGGATGGGCGCTTCGTGTTCTTCGACAGCCGCGCCTCCAACCTGGTTCCGGGCGACACGAACAACAGGTACGACGTGTTCCTGCGGGACCGCCAGGCGGGCAGCACGCGGCGCGTCAGCGTCGGACCGAACGGTGAGCAGGCCAACGGCCTCTCCTCGGTCCTCTTCGGCGGCGAGATCACGCCGGACGGACGCTACGCGCTCTTCTACAGCGAGGCGACCAACCTGGTTCCCGGGGACACGAACGTGATCCCTGACATCTTCCACAAGGACCTCGAGAGCGGCCGCATCGCGCGCGTCAGCGTCAGCTCGACGGGTGAGCAGGCAGCAGGCATGAACGGCAACGGCGCCCACTCCGGAAGCATGACCTCGGATGGCGCTCGCATGCTCCTGGACAGCCCGTCCGAGAATCTCGTTCCGGGCGACACCAACGGGCGCACCGACATCTTCATGCACACGCTCTGGGAGGCTCCGGAGAGCTTCTGCCTCTCGAGCCCCAACTCGAGCGGAGCCGCCGCGCGCATGGCGACGCGCGGCAATCCCTCGATCGCGAGCGGTGGCCTGGAGCTCAGCGCGAGCTCGCTTCCGAACACGGCCGGGCTGTTCTTCTTCGGCGCGGCAAGGATCCAGGTGCCCTTCGGCAACGGGACGCGTTGCGTCGGTGGTCCACAGGTGAGGCGCTTCGCGCCGAGCTCGGTCAGCGCCGGAGCGCTCGAGCGGACGATCGACTACCAGTCCGGCGCGGGCACCTCTCTTCAGGCGGGCGCGACCTGGCACTTCCAGGCCTGGTTCCGTGACCCCGCGGCGGGCGGCGCGGCCTTCGACCTCTCGGACGGCGTGAGCGTGACGTTCTGCCCCTAGCCTCGGGACGGACCGTGGTGAGCCGCCACGCCCTCCATCGAGGCGGGGTGCACCTCGCTGCCGCACAGGCTGGCCGCGATGGCCGTTGCGGCTCGTTGACCCCTCTCTGAATGGCGGAGGCGGAGGGATTCGAACCCCCGGTGAGTTGCCCCACGTCGGTTTTCAAAACCGGTGCATTCGGCCGCTCTGCCACGCCTCCTGGGAGCGGCGCAGTCTAGCGCAGGGAGTCGCGCCGAGTCGCACCGAGGCGCTAACGATTGTCCCGCCCATGGGTTACGCGTCGGTGCCCCGTGCGGGGTGGGGGGCGGTCGAGGGTCTTGGGTCGTAGCAGCCAGTCGCACTGTTTCGCGCCGAACCGTGCTGCGTCCACCA
>JAJFFA010000952.1 GCA_021776885.1 Planctomycetota bacterium | reverse complement strand
GCTCGAGCGCGGACTCGATGTCATTGGACTCGACGCGAACCGCGAGATGCTGGCCGCGGCCGCCGAGGACCATCCGCAGGCGCGCTTCATCCGAGCGCGGGCCGAGCGTACGGGCCTGCGCGACCAGTCGGTCGACCTGGTCGTCTGCGGTCAGGCGTTCCACTGGTTCGTCGTCCCCGATGCCATCGCCGAGATCGACCGTGTGCTGCGACCGGGGGGCGTCTGCGCAGCCTTCTGGAACGATCGCGTCAGCGACCAGTTCGGCCGCGCCTACGATCAGCTCCTGCGTCGGCACTGCTCCGAGTACGTCGAGCTGATCGATACCGGGTGGGAGGTCAAGGACTACGTCGAAGCGCTGCATGGACACGTGGTGCGCAACATCGACTTCGAGCACGCCCAGCGCATGGACCTGGGGGCTTTCATGGGGCGCGTCCGCTCGTCGTCCTACGTGGCCCGGGGTGTCGAGAACATGCAAGCCTTCGAGGCAGACCTGTGCCAGCTCTTCGCGCAGCACGAGGAGAACGGCGAGGTCTCCTTCGCCTACCACACGGTCACTCTGTTGTGGGAACGGGGCTGACCAGGTGACAGCGAACGGGGTCTCCGACGATGCCGGACAGGCGACCCTCCTGGGGCTCGGAGAGCAGCCAACCGCGGGCCGCGCAGGCCTCGTGCAGGAAGATCAGCTCTTCGTCCGTCGTGCTCACGAGCGCGGGCAACTCGAGGGTGTCGAGGGCCAGGGACAGCAGCCTGCGAGCGGCGACGAGCTCTTCGGGTAGGTGGCCCTTGCCCGTGGCGAGCTCGCCGCCGCCGCGCTCGTAGAGCTCGTCATGCAGTGCGGGAAAGGCCTCGGGGTCGGTCAGGACGCTGACCAGCCAGACATGGTTGCAGGGCGCGACGGTATCGGGCTCGAAGGGGGCGGCGTGGATGCGAGGCAGGTCGAAGCCCAGTCGCGTCGAGACGGCGGACAGGGCGGCGTTGAGCAGCTCGGGCTCGGGGCCGGGCAGGCTGCAGGCGTGGACCGAACGCCCCAGGACCAGGCTCTCGCACAGCAGCAGGGGCAGCTCGGCGAGTGCCGCGCCGATGTACAGGCTGCGGCCTGGGGCCGGAGCTGAGCCCGGCTCCGGCGTGAGGCCGGCCAGTCCGTCCGCCACGTCCCCGGCCAGGAGCAGGCCGGTCTCGCGCAGGGCGGCGATGCTCTCGTCGCAGAAGAAGTCGCGCCCGCCCTCGTGGCAGTAGGCCTCTCCCAGCCGCGACCAGTCGAGCTCGGCCTCGAGTTCGGAGAGCGCAGCGCTGAAGCGCTGCGCGCCATCGTTCAGGGAAGGGGTCATGCCGCAGCTGGTCCTGCGCGCGGGTGGCGCGCGGGACCTCACTCGGCCCGGCCCGCGCCAGCGCGCAGCTCGTGCACCGCGCCCGCGGGGAAGGGACCGAAGACCTCGCGCGTGCCACCGTTCCAGATCACGAGCACCTCGTCGACCTGCGTGCTCGTCGACAGGCCGAAGTGCACTCCAGGGTCGTTGCTGGACAGGTAGCTGTAGGCCGGGTGGGCCACACGCCAGTACTCGGCTCCCGACGACTTCACGCGCACACGCGCTCCGAGGGCTTTCTGGTCCCCGCCGTCCAGCACGGCGAAGCGCACCCAGCCGCCGATCTTGGGGGCGACGTTCTTCAGCACGCGCAGGTCGCCATCGAGCTCGACGACGACCACGTCGATGTCGCCGTCGGCGTCGAGGTCCCCGAAGGCCGCCCCGCGGCTGGTGCCCAGGAGCGGAGCCGCCAGCCCCGCGTCGGCGATCTCCTCGAACTGCGTCCCGCCCATGCCGCGGAACAAGAGGTTGGCCTCGGCGTAGGGGTTCGCCGGATCGAAGGGCTGCTTCCAGCGCTGCACCGCGCCGTTGGCGATGAACAGATCCAGCTCGCCATCGTGGTCGAAGTCCGCGAAGCCCGTTCCGAAGCCGGTGAACTTCAGGCTGCGACCGAGCATCCCGGTCACGCGAGTCATGTCGCGGAAGCCGCCGCCCTGATTGACGTAGAAGGTGTTCGACTCGTTGCGCAGGTGCGTCATGAACAGGTCGAGGTCGCCGTCGTTCTCGGCGTCGACGAACTGCACGCCCATGCCGGCCTCGGCCGCCCCGTCGCCGTTGACCGCGGTCCCGGAGATCAGCGCCTGATCCGTGAACTTGGTCCCACCCTCGTTGCGCCAGAGCTGGTTCGGGCGAGCATCGTTGGCCACGTACAGGTCCGGGTCGCCGTCGTTGTCGTAGTCGCCGACCACCACGCCCAGGCCGTTGCCGAAACTGGTCGAGATACCGCTTGCGGCGCTGACGTCCTCGAACACTCCCGTGGCCTTGCCGTGGTAAAGCACGTCGGGGGCCGGTGCGTTGTAGTTGTTGGGACTGCAGTAGTCCTCTTCGCCGTAGTAGTTGAAGCAGGCCTGCTCGATCTGCGGCGACCAGACCAGGTTGTTGGCCAGGAACAGGTCCGCGAGCCCGTCGAGGTCGTAGTCGAGGAACGCGCAGCTGGTGCCCCAGCCCGCGTGGTCGACTCCGGCCTGCGCCGCGACTTCGCGGAAGGTGCCGTCGCCTTCGTTCCGGAAGAGGGCGTTCGGGCCGACGTTGGTGACGTACAGGTCCGTGTCCCCGTCCCCGTCGTAGTCGCCCGTGCAGGCGCCCATGCCGTAGCCGGCGTGGCCCACACCAGCGGCGCCAGTGACGTCATCGAATTGGCCCGCCCCGTCGTTCCGAAACAGCCGGTTGGTCGCAGCGCCGCTGGCCTTCAGGTCACCGCTCTGGACGACGTAGAGGTCGAGGTCGCCGTCCGCGTCGTAGTCGAACAGGCAGACGCCACCCCCCATGATCTCGGGGAACCAGTGCTCGCCGTCGGCACCGCTCTCGTGCTTGAAGTCGACCCCCGCGGCGGCGGCGCTCTCCTCAAACCAGGTCGCCATGGACGGCGGCGCCGCGTTGCCGCTGGCGGGCGCCTTGTCGCTCTCGGTCTCGGAGCTGCAGGCGGCCAGACCCAGGAGGATCGAGCCGAGGGAGAGCAGAACGCGGGGGGATCGGAGGAGGGACATCTAGCGACCCTCCAGCTCGTCGAGGGCGCGGGCCAGTTGCAGCACGTCGGGGTCCGTGGGGTTCAGGGCCTGGGCGCGCCCGAAGGCCTTGCGCGCTCCGATCAGGTTGCCGGCGGTGGCGTGAATCTGGGCCAGGAGCAGGTGCATCGTGTAGTTGCGGGGCGCCTTCTGAGCGGCGAGGGCCGCGTAGCGCAGGGCGCCCTCCATCTGGCCGATGCTGGCGTAGATGCGGGCGGAGTGGAAGAACAGCTCGGGGTTGGTGGCGCCCTTCTTCTCGGCCAGCTCGAAGTCGGCCAGGGCCTCCTGCAGCCGGTTGGCCTGCATGTGCACCAGGCCGCGGAAGTAATAGGAAGAGCCCAGCTGGGGTGCGATCTCGATGGCGGCATTGGCCTGCACGAGGGCCTCGTCGACGCGACCCGTGTTGAGCGCGGCGGCGCACAGCTCGGTGCGCGTGGCGTGGGCGCCGGGGTCCAGGGCCACGCTCTCCTGCAGCAGCTGGTAGGCCTCCTGCATGCCCCCCGAGACCATGTAGACGCGGGCCATCAGGTTGACCACGTGGTACTTGTCCGGATGCTCCTCGCGCAGCTTCTCGAGCCGGTTGAGGGCCTCGGTCAGCTCGCCGGCCAGGATCAGGTTCTCGACCAGACCCATGCGCCGGCCGAAGCCGGCCGCGTACTCACGCAGCTGGGTCGTGTGCGGATCGAGGGGGTAGCCCGCGCGGCTGTCGACGCCGACGGCGAGCTCCGCCGCGGCCTCCTCGGTACGTCCCAGCGCACGGTAGGCCTGCCCCAGGGTGAAGCGCCCGGCGACGTAGTTGGGATTCTTCTCGAGCAGGGGCAGGATCAGGTCGACCGCCTCCTGGGGGCGGTCCTGGGCCAGGCGCACGCGGGCCAGGCCCAGGCTGCCGTGGGGGACGCGCGGGTCGACGTCCGCGCCGCGCTGGTAGGCGCTGGCGGCCTCTTCGAAGAGGCCCGACTCGAAGGCCATCTCGCCCAGCCGTGCCTGGATCGAAGGGGTGCGCGTGAAGACGCTGGCGACGCCGCGCATGGTCTCGAGGCCCCCGGCCAGGTCGCCGTTCATGCGCTGCATGATCGCGCGGCGATAGAGCCAGCCGGCTTCGGGCTGCTTCTCGTCGCACAGGGCGGCGGCCTGGGTGTAGGTGGCCTGGGCCTCGACCCACATCGTGTTCGCCTCGTACACCAGGCCCAGGTTGCCGCGAACCTGCGGGTCAGCCGGGCTCTGGCGCACGAGCTCGACTTGCTTCTCGACCAGGGCCACGACCTCGGGGTCCATGTTGGCCGTGTTCTCGAGGGTGACGACGGCCAGCGGGTCGCGGGCCGGGGCACTGTCCGTGGACGAGGCGGAGCCTGCAGCCGGATCGGCCGGGGCGGGCGCCGACCCTTTCGAGTCGGCGCTGTCGCTACAGGCGCCCAGGAACAGCGCGAGGAAGAGGGTGGGGAACGCGGAACGCTGCATGGCGAAGCGGCTCAAGGGGCAAGAGGGCCGGGCAGTATAGCGGAGGCCACCAAGACCGCGCTCGGGGGCACCGAAAGGGGCGTTGATTCGGGTACACTCCCCGCCCTCTTCGACTCCCGCTGGCCCCCTGCCCCGCCCTGATTCGTTGCAGCTCGGTTTCGTCATCGATCATTCGCGGTGCATTGGCTGCCACGCCTGCACAGTCGCGTGCAAATCCGAGAACGAGGTCCCCCTGGGGGACTTCCGGACCTGGGTCAAGTACGTCGAGGAGGGCGATTTTCCGGAGGTCCGGCGCTCGTTCTCCGTGCTGCGTTGCAACCAGTGCACGGACGCGCCCTGCGTGACGATTTGCCCGGTCACGGCGCTCGACAAGCGCCCGGACGGCATCGTCGACATCGACTCGGCGCACTGCATCGGGTGCAAGGCGTGCATGCACGGCTGCCCCTACGACGCGCTCTACCTCAACGAGGACACGGGCATGGCGGAGAAGTGTCACTTCTGCGCCCACCGCACCGAGCTGGGGCTGGCGCCCGCGTGTGCCGTCGTCTGCCCCACGGAGGCGATCATTCCGGGGGACTTCCACGATCCGGAGAGCCGCGTCTCGCGCATGCGCGAGGAGTACGACCTGTCGGCGCGCAAGACCGAGGCCGGGACGGGCCCCAACGTGTTCTACCGCGAGGTGTCCGAGCCCGGAATCGATCCCGCGCAGACGACCCTGGCCACGGGCACGATCTGGTCCCAGCGCCCCGAGGGCCCGCGGGTCGACGCCCAGGTCTTCGAGGCCCTCGAGCACAAGGCGCGCGCGCGGACGGTATACGACGTGCCGCGCAAGCAGCTCTGGGGCGCCAAGATCACCGGCTACCTCCTGGCCAAGTCCCTCGCCGCGGGGGTCTTCCCCGTGGGTGCCCTCGCGCTCTGGGCGCGCCCCTTCGGCGGCGCCATGGACCGCGTCCAGGCCCTGGCTCCGGCCCTGGTTGCGTTGCTCTTCCTGGGCCTGACCGGCGGACTGCTGGTGGCCGACCTCAAGCGTCCGGATCGCTTCTGGAAGATCCTGCTGCGACCCAACTGGGACTCGTGGCTGGCGCGCGGCACCTTCGTGATCGTGGCCTACTCGGCGCTCCTGGTCGGCTGGATCGCCGCGGGACTAGCCGGCGTCTTCGACGACGGCTACGGCGCTCTGGGCTGGACGCTGCTGGTGCTGGGAACGGTGCTCGGCGGCTGGACCGCGGCCTACACGGGCTGGCTCTTCGGGCAGGCCAAGGGTCGCGTGCTCTGGATGAAGCGCGGGCTCTGGGCCCATCTGGCGTTCCAGGCCCTGCTGGCCGGCGCGGCGACAGCGGCCCTGTGCGGCGTGGGCGGCGTGCTGCTGAAGGCGATCTTCGTCCTGGCGCTGCTCGGCCACGGCGCCTTTGCCCTGTTTGAAGGGCGCCTGGCCCCCGCCGGCCGCGAGGCCGAGTACGCGCGCGCCGCGCGCCTGGTCAGCCACGGCCCCTACGCCATCCTGCACCACTACGTTGGCTTGATCGTCGGCGTCGCCCTGCCCCTGGTCTTGATGTTCATCCCCTTTCTCGCCCCGCCCGCCGGGCTGCTGGCGCTGATTGGTCTGGCCGTCGAGGAAGACATCACCGTGCGCGCCGGACAGGCGCTGCCGATCTCATGAGCGGACCCGAGACGCGGAAGAGTGACTGGGAGCTGTCGGTTGGCCCGCCCCCGGAGCAGTGGGCGGACTGGATGGAGTACGACGCCAAGGCGTGGCCCAAGAAGAAGGAGCGCCACTACCGCTGCGTACCCACGATCTGCTTCAACTGTGAGTCGGCCTGCGGCCTCCTGGCCTTCGTCGACAAGGCCACCGGCAAGATCCAGAAGTTCGAGGGCAACCCGGTGCACCCGGGCAGCCGCGGACGGACCTGCGCCAAGGGCCCGGCGACGATCAACCAGGTCAACGACCCCCAGCGCATCCTGACGCCCCTGAAGCGCAAGGGGCCGCGGGGCAGCGGCGAGTTCGTGCCCGTCTCGTGGGAAGAGGCCCTCGACGACATCGGCGGCCGCATCGCGCGCGCCTTCGATGAAGAGCGCCAGGACGAGGTCGTCTACCACGTCGGCCGGCCCGGCGAGGACCACTTCATGCTGCGCATGCTCCAGGCCTGGGGCATCGACGGGCACAACAGCCACACCAACGTCTGCAGCGCCTCCGCGCGCCTGGGCTACACCCTGTGGTTCGGGGCCGACCGGCCGTCCCCCGACTACAAGGACACGAAGTTCGTCCTGCTGCTCTCTGCGCACCTCGAGACGGGGCACTACTTCAACCCCCACGCGCAGCGCATCATCGACGCCAAGACGGACGGCGCGCGCATCGCCGTGATCGATACGCGGCTCTCGAACACGTCCACCCACGCGACCCACTGGATCTCCTCCTGGCCGGGGACCGAGGCGGCGCTCCTGCTCGCCGTGGCGCGCGAGCTCCTGATAGCCAAGCGCTTCGACGCCGAGTTCGTGCGCCGCTGGACGAACTGGAAGGCCTGGCTCGACGCCACCGACGCGGACGGCCCGGGCACCTTCGAGCGCTACATCGAGAAGCTCGAGGAGACCTACGCCGAGTACACGCCGGAGTTCGCCGAGGCCGAGTGCAAGGTCGAGCCGGGCACGGTGCGCATCCTCGCCGACGAGATCGCGAACGCGGGCAGCCAGTTCGCCAGCCACCTCTGGCGCAACGCCGCGTCCGGCAACCTGGGCGGCTGGCAGATCGCGCGCGCGCTGCTCTTCCTGCACGTGCTCTCGGGCTCCGTCGGCACGCCGGGTGGGCTCAACCCCAACTCGTGGGACAAGGCACACCCGCACCCGACGGACATGCCGCCGCCCATCGAGCGCTGGAACGAGCGCCAGTGGCCGCGCGAGTACCCCCTGGCGCACTACGAGATGAGCTTCCTCCTGCCGCACCTCCTGGAGCGTCAGAAGTCGAAGATCGACGTCTACTTCACCCGCGTCTACAACCCGGTCTGGACCAACCCCGACGGCTGCTCGTGGATCGAGATGCTCGAGGACGAGGACAAGATCGGGCTGCACGTGGCCCTCTCGCCGACCTGGTCCGAGACCGCGCAGTGGGCCGACTACGTCCTGCCCATGGGGCTGGCGCCCGAGCGCCACGACCTGATGAGCCAGGAGACCCACGCCGGGACCTGGATCGGCTTCCGTCAGCCCGTGCTGCGTGAGTTCGAGCGCCTCGAGACGGGCACCAATCCGGAGCAAACCCTGGGCACGAACCCGGGCCAGGTCTGGGAGGAGGCGGAGTTCTGGATCGCCCTGACCTTCCGCATCGACCCGGATGGATCGCGCGGGATCTCGAAGTACTTCGAGAGCAAGACGCGCGCCGGCCAGCCGATGACGATGGACGAGTACTGGGCGGACGTCTTCGAGACGGTGCCCGGGCTGGCGGAGGCAGCGGCCAAGGAGGACCTCGAGCCCCTCGCCTACATGCGCCGCTACGGTGCCTTCGCGGTGCCCTACCAGGGCCAGAAGCGCTACGACGTGGAGAGCGCGGCGGACCAGCCCGGCCTCGACCTGGAGGAGGGTGGGCGCAAGGTCGGCTTCGACACGCCCAGTCGACGCCTCGAGTTCTTCAGCCCGA
>JAJFFA010000951.1 GCA_021776885.1 Planctomycetota bacterium | reverse complement strand
AGAGGACCGGCGACGCCTGGCCCTCGCCGCCTACGCGGTCCTGGCCCAGCTGCTGCTCCTGGCCTGGGATCCAAGGGCCCAGCTGCCGCGCGCGGGCGACCGCTTCGAAACCCGGCGCCTGGTGGCCGAGCTGGCGCAGGTCGAGGGCCCCGTCTGGGTGCCCTACCACCCCGAGCTGGGGCGCGCCGCGGGGAAGGGCGGGGGGGCCCACGCCCAGGCCGTGATCGACCTGCTCTCGAGTCGCGCCGGAGCGCAGTCGGGCGCGGCGCAGCGCTTCATGGCAGAGCTCCAGGCCGCCCTCGCGGCGCGGCGCTTCGGGGCCCTGGTCCTCGACGACCTCTCCTGGGAAGCGGACCTGCCAAGCCTGAACGCCAACTACGTCCGCGAGCCGCTCCTGGACCCGGCCCGCAACGATCAGCTCGTGCCCCTGACGGGTGACACGCAGCACCGCCCACGCTGGCTCTACCGGGCGCGTTGACGGCCGGCGGAGGTCAGCCTGCGAAGCGCTTGCGCGGGCGCTCAGGGGCAGAAGGTGATCGTCGCGGCACTCGAGGTGTTGGCGGCCTCGGGGGCAAGGCTGTCTCGGAACCAGGCCTGGAAGTGCCAGGTGCTGCCGGGCTGCAGGCCGGGGGCAGAGGAGTAGTCGACGTCCTGGCGCAGGACACCGTCCGGGCCCGCTGTCTGCAGGGACATGCGCCGCACCTGGCCCTCGATGCAGCGCTGGCCGCCACCCATCGGAACCTGGGTGCGCTGGTCGCCGTAGAGGAAGACCCCCAGGGCGCCCGAGGGGACGGAGCTGGCGGTCAGGGTCAGCTGACCGGCACCGACGCTGGTCGAGCCGCTCAAACCGAAGCGCGCCGGCGCAGCCGTGCTGTTGGCCGTGGCGGGGCAGAACTCCTCGTAGCCCCCGTCCGAGTGGACGAACGCCGCTCCCGAGGCCGCGACGTTCGCGAAGTGGCGCGGGGCGCCGACGAGCAGTGTGCCTCCGACGACATCGACGGCGTGGCCGTACTGGCTGTCGAGCGCCGTGCGCGGCGTGAGGCGGCGCGACTCGCTCCAGCCCGCGGCCGTGGCCTCGAACAGAAACGCGGCGCCGGCCCCGAAGTTGGCCTGGTTGTCGCCGACCGCCAGGCGCGTACCTTCGAGTGCCAGCGCCTGGCCGAAGCGGCCGGGACCGGGGGCGCTGCTCTCGAAGAGGCGCTCGCTCTCGCTCCAGCCGAGGGCTCCGCGCTCGAAGACCAGGACCGAGCCGACGGCGATACCGCCGCGGTTGTCGCGCGGCGAGCCGACGGCGAAGCGCTCGCCGCTCGCGGACAGGGCGTGTCCGAAGTTGTCCCCGGCATCGGCGGAGCTTCCGAAGAAGCGCCCCGACTCGCTCCACACGCCGAGCTGGCGCTCGTACACGCGCACGGACCCGGCGTTGAGGCCGGCGCTGTCGTCGAGGGGGGCGCCGACGACCGCGCTGGAGCCGCTCAGCGCCACGGCGCGGCCGAAGCCGTCGAAGGAGGCGAGGTTGCCGGGGGCGAAGGTCGCGCGCCAGGACCAGGCGCCGGCCTGGCGCTCGAAGATGAAGGCTGCGCCACCATCCAGGGCCGCGGTGTTGGACAGCGGGGCGCCGATCAGGACGCGTTCGCCGTCGAGGGCCAGGGCTGCCCCGAACAGGGCGCCCGCCTCACCGCCGGGGGAGGTCAGCTTGGCGCTCTCCTGCCAGCCGTTCGCGCCGCGCTCGAAGACGTAGACGGCCCCCGCGTCGGGGGCTGCGCTGTCGTCCCGCGGGCTGCCGATGAGGGCCAGATCACCCTGCAGAGCGAGCGCACTGCCGAACTGGGGCGTCAGCTGGAACTGGGCGTCGGAGGGGGTCAGGCGCTGGGCGCGGAACCAGCCGAAGTTGCCGCGCTCGAAAACGCTGACGGCGCCACTGGACGTCTCGCGCGGTGCGGAGACCAGGGCCCGCGAGCCGTCGAGAGCCAGGGCGTGGCCGAACTGGATCTCGCTCAGCTGACCCGTGGCGTCGGGCAGCAAGGAAGACGAGCACTCTTGTGCTTGTGCGGAGGAAGCGCTGGCAACGAACAGCAGGGCCAGGGCGCTGGCGAAGTGGGAGGAGGTCATCGAGGGCGCTGGGCTTGGGGGGAGGAGGGTTCACGGGAAACCTACCCCGCTCTGCAGCGCTGCGCGGGGATTGCCCCCACCCCCCCCTGTGCTCAGCCCCTGCCGCCCTCGCCGCCGTCCTCGCGCGGAGTGACTGCGGCGCCTGGGCTCAGCCGCTGCGGCGGTTCAGGGCGCGGGTGACCATCGGTGCGACGTAGCCGCCGACCAGCAGCAGGGCGGCGCACAGACCGGCCAGTTTCAAGACGCCCCCGAAGCCCTTGGGGAAGGTCGCCCAGAAGAGCCCGATCCCGGCCGCGCCGAAGGAGACCAGCCCGAGCAAGAGGACCCAGCCGTCGCGGGCCAGCACGCGCAGGTCGCGGCGTGCCGTGCGCCCGTCGGCGTCGAGCACCCAGCCCGGCGGCAGGGCGGCGCGC
>JAJFFA010000096.1 GCA_021776885.1 Planctomycetota bacterium | reverse complement strand
AGGGCGGTGCCGCTGATCGTGTTCCCGGCGTCCTCGAAGCGCACCGCGTTGCCGCTGGTGCTCAGGGTCATGTCCTCGATCGCGATGTCCGTCGAGAAGGGAAGGATCAGGTTGCTGGCGCCGCCGTCGACCAGGGTCGAGCCGAGGCCGGCCCCGAGCAGGTTCTGGGAGCGGTCGAGGAGCAGGGTGGGCTCGGCATAGCTCCCCTCCGCGATGCGCACGTCGCCGCTGGTCGCCACGGCGGCGACGCCCTCGGTGATCGTGTCGAAGGCGTCGGTGCCGATGGTGTGCATCCCAGCGTCGCCGGGGAACATCACCATCGTTCCGTCGGCGAGGCCGACCCAGTCGTCGTCGACGAAGACCTCGACGGGGCCACCGGCTGGGCCGGCGAGAAGGGGGCAACAAAGGAAAACGAGAGCGGTGGCACAGCGCGCGCGGGCGCAGCGGTTCTGCAAGCGCATGGAACTCCTCCTGATCGGGAAATGGGGACGTAGCCGCCGAACCGCTGGACGGGAGTCAGTCCAGGTTGCGAAGCGAGGGGCAGCGGAGTCGGTCAGCAACTTCGATGGTAGCGGCGTCCGGAGGGCCGGGGGCGAGGCCCGGGATTCGGCATGGAAGGGCCCTGTTTGGCGACGCGAGGCCTCTGGGAATGCCCAGGTTGTGACGCTCGCGTCCGCGGCTGCCGGCGCGCTGGCGTGGGACGATGCCATGGGCGAAGCTGAGTTCCACCGCTGGCGTCCCTCCTCCAGGTACTCGGCCTGCTGCCTCGGTCCGGGCGCGTGGCGTGCTCGAGCGCGCAGACGCCGAGGGTGGAGACTTCCGAGGACTGCTGTTCGGTGTCACACGCAACGTCGCGCGCCGCTTCGAGGCGCGCGCCCTGGCGCAAGGTCGTCTGCACCCGGAAGACAGCGCCTGGCTGCAGCGGGTCGCCTCCGATGAACCCGGGCAAGCGACCCTCTTCGATCGGAGCTGGGCCCGAACGTTGATCCGAAGGACGATGCGCCTGCACCGTGAGCGAGCTCTGGCCGAAGGCAAGGCCGGCGAGAGACGCATCGAATTGCTCGAGCGGCGCTTCGGGAACGATGAGGTGATCCGCGAGATCGCGGCGCGCTGGGGCGTGCCCGCGCAGGACGTGCACAACGCCTACCGCAAGGCGCGGACCGAGTTCTACGCCTGCCTGCGCGAAGTCGTCGCCTATCACGCTCCTGCCGGAGCCGATCTCGATTCCGAGTGTCGACGGCTATCGACCCAGCTGCGCTGAGGCCGTCGTCCTGGCGCCGAATGACTCTCACCACGGCCTGCCAGACCGCGCTCAGCGCGTAAGTGCCCACAACTCTTCATCACGCTCGAGCGTCGCTGGATGCAGGAAGGTCATCAGCGGCTCGATGCGCTGTCCAGCATCATGGAACTGGTGCGCGTGTCCGAGCCCCAGGTGGACTCGGATGTCTTTCTCGAGTACCGCGGGAGGAGAGTCGCCGAGGAGGTCATTCCAGACGCCTTGGCTGAGCCCGAAGAAGGCGTTTCCGGCCGGGTCGAGCCCGTCCTGTGTGCCAACGTCGAGATAGATTCGAAAGGGCGGCTTTGGATCCTGAAGGATTCGTGCGTTGAAGTTCGGCGCAGCGCCCAGGCCCGCCGATTGAAGGGCGACGGCTCCGAAGGTGCTGTGGTACTCCCAGCCGGCTAGCATGGCGAGCAGCCCGCCTCCGCTGAACCCGGTCATGAACGTGTCTTCGCGGCCAGGTTTGGTGCGATAGCTGGCGTCGACCAGAGGCTTGAGCTCTGTGCTGATGAACGCCATCACCAGGTCAGCCTGCCCCGGAGCGCTTGTCCCGTAGATCATGTCCTCGGGTGGTGTGACTTCGGCAAGGCGCTGCGCAAGGTCACTGACCATGCCCACCAGGATCATCTCACCGACTTCGCCGCTGCGCACAAGCTCGGCCATGCGCTTCCCATCGCGGTCCCACGGCACGTAGGAACCGACTGGGTCCCAGAGGATCTGGCCGTCGTAGAAGTACACGACGGGATAGCGGCGTGCGGTATGTTCTGCATATCCACGTGGGAGCATCACCGTGTACTGACGGACCAGGTCAAGTGCCTCGGACTTCAGACTGCGTGGCTGTGCGCCGTAGTCCCTGCGCATGGGAGAAACACTCGCCTCAGGAACGTAGGTGAACAGTTCCTGATCCTGGAGGAACATTCTGTCGAGCGGCGTCTGATAGGCGCCCTCCAGAGGTTCGCGCACCTTTTCCTCGCGGTCCGTGAGAAAGAACTGCAGGCTGCGGTTCGCCAGCCCGAACCTGCGTGCCCTCCAGCGCTGCTCTCCGTCGAAACGACCGGCGCCCACCTTCTCGAGGAGCAGCTGGTCGTAGTCCCCATCGCCCTGGCGCCAGTGCAGGATTGGGCCGTCGAGCGCGGAATGAACGATCAGAGCCTTGCCGCCGGGACGTGACTCACGCTGCTTCTTGATGGTCTTCTCTTCGGAGATGCGTGTCCCGTTCTGTGGATCTTCGAGCTTCGTACTGCGGTGGTCTCTGACCCAGTAGCCGTAGGTGATCTCCTGGTCCGTGGGGACACTTGCGCTCAGCCGCCACTGAAGGCCGTCATCGCTCTGCATGGGGAGCGCTCGCAGCACCTCATCCCCTCCGAGCTCGTCCAGGTTGCCGAGCAGGAAGACGCTCTCCGTGGGCGACGGTGGGCGATACGAGAACGAGAAGGGCACGGTCGTTCGGTCCTCTCCGTCGACGGTCGGAACCGGAGACTTCGCTGCGCGCCAGGTCTCGTAGCCGAGCGCCTCGGTCGCTGCACGGGCGGGCGTTGCAGCGCCGCGAGCTTGGCGAACCGCAAGGGTGGATGGAGTCAGGAAGAGGGGTAGCGCCACGATGGCCATCCATCGCACCGAAGGGAAAACACGCGGCACACTCATGGGACTTCTCGTCTCGTGCGTATCTGGGGTAGCGATCGTCCGGCAAGTTCGATCAAGGGAGCTCACCGGGGGCCACTGCGACTCAAAGCTCGACGCAGAGCAAGGTGTCCTGGCTGCGCAACAGCAACAGGTTCCCGGCGAGCGCCATCGGGGCCCACATCTGATGATCCTTGCGGTCATCTATCCCGAACAGGTTCGACTCCGCCACCTGGTGATACCCGTCCGGCGTCGGGTGCGCGGCGCGCAGCGTCCCGTTGAAGCCGTCCTGAAGCACCAGGTGATCCCCAGCCAGAATCGCGTTGCCGCGTCCGAAGAATGGGGCATCCTTGGTCCGCCACAGCTCCTTGCCCTCGAGGGTCAGACACATGAGCCCGCCTTCGGCGCGCCGTGCCCGCCCATCGTTCCAGTTCTCGTTGGCGAGCATGTACAGGTGGCCGCCATGGAGTATTGGCGTGTGCAACTGTGCGCCTCGGTCGATGTGGAAGAGCTCCTCGAGCTCGTATGCGCTTCCGTCCTTCTGGAGGCTCATCATCGTCGATCCCGCACGCCAACCACCGGTGACGAAGAATCGCCTCTCGTCAATCTGAACGGGTCCCGGGATAGGAAATCCCGTGAGCAACGTCTCCACTTGCCAGAGCAGATGTCCCGTGGCGGGATCAAAGCTTGAGATCGTCGTCGGCTCGGCGACATCCTGTCCAGAGCCCCGAGTCGGCGTGGAGAGGAACACGATCTGGCTCTCGCCGAGGAGCTCGAGCAGCGCTGGCGTCGAGTGGCTGGTCCCGACCGGTTGCGACGCCCATAGCTCGTCACCCGTCTCGCCGTCTAGCGCTACGAGCCCGACATCCTGGCCGAGAGCCGCGACAACGACGGCGTCGCCGAGGACAAGGGGCGACGCTGACCAACCGAACATGGGGAGCTGGCCCCCATACTTCTCGGCCAGATCGATGCTCCATGCGATCTTCTGCGCCTTGCGCTCGAAGCACGTCACCTGGCCAAACCCACCGCACGTATACACCCTGTCGTCGCTCACCGCAGGCGTCGTGCGGGAACCCGCGTACATCAGGCGGCCCTTGGCCTCGTAGGTCGCGTCCCACTGCTCCTCGCCGGTCGCGAGATCGAACACCCTCAGATGTCTCGCGAACCTACTTCGCGATCGAAGAGAAAGACCTCGCCACCTTCCACCGCGACGCCGCCAAAGCCGGGCCCGACTTCGGCCGACCAGAGCACTGCCGGTCCGTCCTCGCCCCAGTCGAAGTCGACGCCCTCGAGCTCGGCCTTGCCAGCTCGTTCGGGCCCGAGAAAGTTGGGCCAGTCATGGGTCACTCCATCCGGTTGCGCGGGGAAGAGGCCGATCGTCATGGCAAGAAGAACACACCTCATGACGGCCATGCCTCACTTGCCTTTCTGTTCAGGCTTGGAGACACGTGCCCAGGTGAGCTGGTTACTCTCGACCCATTCGCCTGCCGTGTCCCGGACATAGGCCGTCGTGAGGTGCTCGTCTTCGCTCAGGATGACATTCTCCCCGCGATTGGGTTGCGTCTCCCCATCACGCCCAATCGCGTCCGTGAGTGTGATGAACGTCCGCTCATCAGTGAAGTGTGTCGTGCCCATCCGGATGCTGCCGTCGGGGTTCACCTCGTGATACTGGATCTCGCGCCGCTCGGGATTCCAGAACCAGTAGCTCCTCGAGTAGGGCCGAGCCTCCTCGCCGTAGTGAAACACGACTGTCAACTCCAGCATGTGGCCTCGCGCCGTGGCTTCAAACCAAAGTCCCACCGCATCCGGTCCGCCGCTACCCGGATAGGGCGCTCGCCATTGTCCCGTGCCGCGTGCGAGGTACTGGACCATCTCTTTCAGCGCGTTCACGCCCTTCGGCGTGTTGTCGTTCTGCACCCGAGCTGCGCTTGAAGAGACCCCGATAGCGATACATGCCACAAGAGCCAGGAGGATCCTCGACGATGCACGCTGACGCGGACCGCACGAATCGGGGCTGACGGGTGCAAGGATTGAGTTCATTGGGTGCCCTTGGTTGTCGTGGTGGGGGTTTCCGGGGTCGCTTGGAGTCCAGCAACTCCAGGGGATCGTCGGGGACCTCCTTTGAGGTCGTCCCGGTCGAGCGGCCTCGCTCCTGGGGATGGCTGGAGGATGGTCGTCGCAAGGATGGCGATCAATGGGCCCGACCTTGAGTCTCCCGCAATTCGCGCGCAATTGGCCCGTAGAGGCTGCGCCATGGCCTTCTAGCCGACGCCATCATCACGTGGATGATCTCGGAAGCCCCTCGGTCTGGCGTAGCGGCAGGCCCCCGATGCTGGCGGCCGGAGTTCTGGCAGCGTTGGGTGCTCGCAGATGGCGCTTCTCGTGGACGTGCATCCATGCACGAATCCATCAGCTATGCTGGATCTCTTGGATTCCAACGCCGTGTCTGAGGGTTTCGAAGCAGCCAGAACCGTCTATGTCGGCCGGCACCGCGTAGATCTCGAAACCTGGGAGGTGTCTGCTCACGGAGAGAGCTCGCGGCTCCCTGAGAAGGCCTTTCGCGTCCTCGAGGCCCTGCTCGAACGGCAAGGACAGGTCGTGACCCGAGCGGAGCTTCAGCAGCGACTGTGGCCCGACGGAACCGTCGTCGATTTTGCCAACAACCTCAACAGTGCGGTCGCGACGCTGCGCACGTCGTTTGGTGATTCGGCGAAGGCACCAAGGATCATCGAGACACTGCCGCGTCTCGGCTACCGGCTGGTCGGCGAGGTCCGTTATCACGAGCCCGACCAGCCGCCTGCAGCTCCTGTGCAACCCGATCACGTTCTCGAACCTTCTGCTACCGAACCCGAGGGGCACTGGCGACCACTCCTGGTGGCCGCCGCCGCCGGCTCCACTCTCGCTCTCTTCCTCACGGCTGCGGCACCGTTCTCGGCGTTCAGGAAGAGCGATCAGACCTCCGACGCTGCCATGGCGGCGACGGGCGCATCGGCCAAGGTCGAGGTTCCCGGGAACGCGTCGGCTCGCGCGGCCTGGCAGCGCGGCCTGTACCTTCAGGCACAGGGATCGGACGCAGATCAGCCGCGAGCCGCGGAGGCTTACCGCGAGACCTTGCGGCTGGCGCCAGACTTTGCACCCGCCCACACGAGGCTGGCAGAGACGCTCGCGAAGATGAGCTTCTCAGGCGGCCTGGAGCTTCGCGAAGGCCTGGCCCAAGCACGCATCTCAGCCACTCGCGCGCTCTCGCTGGACGGATCCTCGGCCTCTGCGCTGCGCGTCCGGTCGCTGGCCCACCTCCACCTCGACTGGGATTTTCCAGCAGCGGGACAGGATCTGGTGTCGGCGCTCCGGATCGATCCGCTGGATGCCGAGACCTACCTGGCCGCGGCCACGTTCTTGATGGCCCTCGGAGCGAATGACGCGGCCGTCGTCGCGGCGAGACGGGCCGTGGATCTCGACCCCGCCTCTTCCTTCTTGAAAGCGGACCTCGGCTACTTTCTGGTGGCGGCCGGCCGCTATACAGAAGCGATCAACGCGTGTGACGAGCTTCTGCGAGCCGAACCGGATTCTCTACCGGCACTCCAGTTTCGCTCGATCGCCTCCGAGAAGCTCGGCCATTCTCGAGAGTCCCTCAGCGGCGCGCTGAGGATCATGGAGCTTCGAGGAGTCGATCCGGCCGAGCTCGAGCGGCTCCGGCAGGGAGACTCCGAGTCTGCCTTGATCTCGTTTCGGAGGTGGGAGCTGGCGCGGATGAAGTCCAGCAAGCCCGCATCACTCTTCCACGTGGCGGTGCGGCATGCCTGGCTGGATCAGCGGACAGAGGCCCTGTCACTTCTCGAACGATTGCTCGAACAACGCGAGCCGTGGCTCTTGTATCTCGACGGCTACTCTCAGTTCGATAGCCTTCGGCAGGATCCTCGTCTCGCGAGGATCGTTGAGAGCGTCAGGGGCCATTCTCTGGGACCGGGCGACGTCACCGAAC
>JAJFFA010000950.1 GCA_021776885.1 Planctomycetota bacterium | reverse complement strand
TCTCCCTTGCTGATCGAGTTCGATGGCAAGCCGCAGGTGGTCGTCTTCATGGGCAACGAGCTGGCCGGGCTCGATCCGGAGTACGGTGACGTGCTCTGGCGCCACCCGCACCCGACCGACTACGGCTTCAACTGTTCGACTCCCGTCTTCGATGGCGAGGACACGCTCGTCTGCAGCTCGGCCTACGGCAACCAGGCCGAGGCGATCCGGCTGATCGCGACGGAAGCCGGGATCGAGGTGGAGAAGAAGTGGTCCAGTCGGCGCCTGTCCCTGCACTTCACGAACATGCTCCTCGTCGATGGCCGGGTCTACGGCGTGAGCGGAATGACGCGGCCGGGCATGCTGACGTGCCTCGACCTCGAGACCGGCTCGATGGTGTGGCGCTCGCGCGAATTTGCGCGGGCCAACCTGCTCTACGCCGGCGGGCCGTTCGTGATCTTCGACGAGGACGGCCGTCTGGCCCTGACGACCTTCAGCGACGAGGGTCCCGAGATCCATGGCAGCCTGCTGGTCACGGACTCCCACGGCTTCACGGCGCCGACGCTGGTGGGAAGCGAGCTCTACGTGCGCGATCGCCGCTACCTGACAAGGTTCGATCTCTCGCGGGCACCCAAGGGGACCCCTTTCCAGCCCGCCGAGGCCGAGGTTCCCGGCGGGCTCGCAGACCTCGCGGGAGCATTCACGACCGACTCCGAGGGCGTCGAACCGCAGCACCTGCGCCTGCTCGTCGCGGAAGGTGGGCTCGTCCTCGAGCTCCCGGACAAGGAGCGCTTGCGCCTTGCCTACCGGGCGAGTGATGAGGATTGGGAGTTCGTCCCGGACCGAACCAGTGGCTCCAAGCCGCGTACCCTGACGTTCCAGCGCGGGCCACAGGGGGTCACCGGCTTCACCCTGCACTCACCCAGGCAACCACCGCGCGCCTATCGGCTGACGGGTTCGTGACACGCCCGCCCTGGCGGAGTGCGTCGTCGCCGGGAAGAGCCTTGAGGGCACTTCGTGTCGTCCAGAATCCGGACGGGAGTCCACGGCCTGGACTCCTTGACGCCCCAGACGATCGTCGCGGGCTTGGCCCGCCGATTGCCAGGAGGGAAGTGGCTGCAACTTTCCAGCGCGCCGAGAGACCACGAAAGGCCACCCGATGAAGACCCTCCGCTACCCGACCCCGTTCCGCCGCCGAGGCGCGTTGATCGCCCTCTTCATGATCAGCGCGGCGGCAACGCATGCGTCGGCGGAGCAGCCCGTTCGACAGTGGGACCTCGACCAGGGCTACTTCGGCGGCGTCGCCGTCGACTCCCAGGGGAACACGGTCTCCGGATCCGACTCGTTCACGCGGAAACTGTCCAAGGATGGAGCGGAGCTCTGGACGCGCAACTTCCAGGTGCCGGGCAATGGCCACACGCACATGCACTGGACGGCGGTCGACCCGGACGACAACGTCATCCGCGGCGGCTACGTCGAGCAGGGGGACTGGTCGTTCCTCGTGGTCAAGTACGATCCGGACGGCAACCTGCTCTGGCACTCGCTCGCGCCCTTCGGGTACGGACCCGAGGCGATCCGCGTCGAGACGGACGAGCGCGGCGGCATCTACGTGTTCGGTGAGACGCGGCCCACGATCCAGCCTTACCACGCCTTCCTGACGGTCAAGTTCAGCCCCACGGGCAACGTCGAGTGGTCGCGGGTGTTCGACTCCGGCAACGAGCCCGAGAGCCTCGTGGTGCGCGGCGGGCGCGTCGTGTGCGCGGGGCAGGGCTACAACCACTACGCGACGGTCGTCTACGACTACGACGGCAACGAGCTCTGGAACGCGCTGTACCACGGCAACGTCGGAGCGCTCGACGTCGCGGTCGGACCCGAGGGCCAGGTCGCGACCTGCGGCTGGAGCCGGATCCCGGGCACGAACACGAACGCGGGGACGGTCGTGCACTACGACAGCCTCGGCAACGAGACCTGGGTCGCGTACCACAACAGCCCGGTCGGGATCGACATCTTCCGCAAGGTCGCGATCGACGACGAGGGCTCGGTCATCGCGACCGGCACTGGCCTGACGGCCCAGGGAGACGACGCCTGGTCAACGATCAAGCTCGACGCGAACGGCGCGCTCCTCTGGGCGCGACTGCTCGACAAGGTTCCGTTCGGCAGCAGTGGCGGTTACGAATACGCGCGCTCCCTGATGGTTGCGCCGAGCGGGTCGATCTTCGTCGGCGGCTCGTCCGTGAGGCCCTGCACCGGGACTGGCCTCGAGGGCCACGTGGTCAAGTACACCGCGGACGGCAACCTGGAGTGGGACCACTCGCTGGGCGACCCCACGACGTGCCTGTCCGGCTACCCGCTGCGTATCCTGCGCGACTCCTCTTCGGGTGCGCTGATCGCACTCACCATCGGCGCCATCTATCGCTTCCGCGAACCGGTCGGCTCCAACTACTGTTCCCCGTCGGTCCCGAACTCGACGGGACTGTCCGCGACGATCACCGGAACGGGCAGCTCGCTCGCGAGCGTCGGAGAGCTGACGCTGACCGCGGCGCAGCTGCCGCCGAACCGGCCCGGCTACTTCATCGCGAGCCTGAGGCAGGGTTTCGTCCCGGGGGCGGGTGGTTCGCAGGGCAACCTCTGCCTGTTGGGCCCGATCGCACGCTACGCCGGTCAGGCGCAGCAGTCCGGAGCGGACGGCACGTTCTCGATCACCCTCGACCTCGGAGCGATCCCCACACACCCGCCGCAGCCCGTCCTCGCCGGGCAGACATGGAACTTCCAGGCCTGGTATCGCGACCAGAATCCGGGGCCGACGAGCAACTTCAGCGATGCCGTCTCGGTGCTGTATCAGTAGTCTGACGCGGGCGTGAATCCGCGCCAGGACGACTCTCAACGGCGCAGGTCCGCCAAGCACCGGGACCAGAAACCCGAAAAAGCGTGGCGTCTTTTGCCTCGGAGCGCGGCTGGATAGCATGCGACCGATGAAGCTCGTCCCGCTCCTCGTGGTCATGGGCACCTCGCTTGCCAGCGCCTGCCAAGCCGGTGCTGACGAGATCCGAGTCGTGACCGAGGTCAGCTCGGGTAGCGAGAGCGACTCGGCCGCTCATGTCGACCCAGGTCCTGATGTCGAACTCGCCATCGCGCGCAGCGTCCCCCTGATGCAGGCGAGCATGGAGACCTGGGTCCAGGAGGTCTCGTGTCTCTCGTGCCATCACCAGGGTCTCGGCTCGATGGCCGTCTCCCTGGCCAGGGAGCGCGGATTCGAGATCGACCACCCGGCGCTGGACGAGCAAGCGCGCCGGATGGCGCAGTTGCCTCCGGAGTTGTTCGTCTCGGTCCTTCAGGGAGATTTCAGCCTCAACACCGGATTCACCCTGAGCTACCTGCTCCTCGGGCGGGCCGCCGCTGGATATCCCCGCAACGACACCACCGACGCGATGGCCTACAACCTCGCCGGCGGGCAGTCTGATCGCGGGGCCTGGCGCACGGAGAGCCACCGCCCACCGCTCGAGGACTCACCGGTGACGGCCACGGCGCTCAGCGCTCGCGCCCTGGCCTTGTTCGGCCCGGACGGTCGCTCGCAGGAGACCGAAGAGAGGCTCCGGCGGGCGCGAGCGTGGCTCGAGAGAGTCGATCCGCACTCGAATGAAGAGCGCGCGATGAAGCTCCTCGGGTTGGGTTGGACCGGAGCCTCGCAGCAAGCCATCCGCAAAGCCGCAGACGACCTCTCGAGCCAGCAGCGTCCGGACGGCGGATGGGCCCAGATCGCCACGATCGAGAGCGACGCCTACGCCACGGGCCAGGCCCTGGTCTCCCTGCAACAGTTCGGGGGGCTCTCGGTCGCGTCGGCGGCCTACAGGAGCGGCACTCGCTTCCTGCTCGAGACGCAGCTGGAGGACGGCTCGTGGCGGGTCGAGACACGACGTCGAAGCCCGGGGCTGCCTTACTTCGAGTCGGGGTTCCCCCACCAGCTGCACCAGTTCATCTCGTTCGCCGGAACGGCGTGGGCGACGATGGCCCTCTGCTTGACGATCGAACCCGGCCCGTCCGAGATCTTCGTGGGCCCGCGGCCGCCACGGGAGGCCGGTGACCGCTTCGCGGCAGATGCGGGCATGCAGCCGGTCCATTCGGTGGCCGCCTACGGCACGCCCGACACCTGCGTCGCATCCTGGCGGACGAACCGGGCGCGGCCGACGCCCGCGGCCCTGGCGGGATGACGCCGCTCATGCTCGCCCTCCACGACGAAGCCAAGGTCGAGCTGCTACTCGAGCGGGGCGCGAACGTCGAGGCGAGATCCGAGGCGCAATACACGCCCCTCGTCCTCGCGGGCTGGTATTCCGGCGCCGGGCCGGCGCTCGACCGACTCCTGTCGCACGGCGTGTCGATCGAGGCCAGCGGCCGGGATGGAATGACGGCCCTGCTGCGCGCAGCGCGGACAGGCGAGCTTCGAAAGGTCATCCAGCTGCTCGACCACGGCGCTGACCTCGAGGCGACCCAGCCCGAAGAAGAGGCGACCGCCCTCTCGTATGCCGAAGCGGCCGGGGACCTCGACCTGCTGCGGCTCCTGCTCGATCGCGGCGCCCAGGGTGACTTCATCGCGCTCAACCGCGCGGCGTT
>JAJFFA010000949.1 GCA_021776885.1 Planctomycetota bacterium | reverse complement strand
GCGCGAGGCCCCCACGCCCGGGTGGTTGAAGTAGGTCGTGCCGCCCAGCGGGCGCGTCAGGCTGGCCAGCACACCCTCTTCGGTGTAGCTGAAGAGGCGCGAGTAGGCCGTCGACCCGTCCTTCTCGTAGATCGTCTCCTGCAGGGGTTGGCCCAGGGGGTTCGACGAGATCGTCGTCAGCACGCCGCCGCGGTCGACGATATCGGTGCGCACGACCACGTCGTTCGTCCCACCTTCGCTGGCGACGAGCTGATAGCTGTACTGGTAGGTGCCGCCCGCCGCGAGGGAACCCGGCGCGCTCGGGTTGCCCACCGCATGCGTGTCGACCCAGCCGAAGAACGGGCTGCCCGGGGCCGTCTCGTAGGTCCATGCCAGGCGCGACTCCGCTCCGGCCGCGGATTGATTCGGAAAGGTGATCGCCGTCAGGGCATGCGAGAGGCGCGGGTCAGAGTGCTGGAGGTACGTGTACTCGCGAGTCTTGCCGTCAGGGAAGTCGTTCAAGCCGCCAGTCTCGAGCACACGCGGAGAGCGCACGGAAAGCAGGCGGCCAGCCACGTCGTAGTCGTAGGCCACGCTGCGCCCGTCGAAGTCGACGATGCGGCTGACACCGTCGTCGTAGTCCTGGTCCTCGTAGTGGAACGTGATGGCTCGACCGAAGGAGTCGGTCAGACCCGTGATGCGCCGGCGCAGGAGCTGCGGGCGCGAGGAGGCGGACTCGTACTGGATGGTGAGGGTGTTGCCGTTGGGCGAGACGATCTGCTCGAGCACGCCGGCCAGGAGTCCGCCGGTGCGTTCGACGTGGAAGACGAGCTGCACGCCGCCGGGCGTGCGCAGGGTCAGGGAGGAGGCGAAGGGCTCGAAGGTCGCGCCCTCGAGGCGCCCCAGGGTTCCGTCCCAGGCGTGGGGTGCTCTGGCGCGCAGACGGTCGCTGCGTCCGAAGCCGGACAGCACCAGGTCGCCGTCCGGCAGCTGCTGCAGGGTGCGCCGATAGGTGAAGGACCAGGCGGGTCCGAAGGGCGAGCCCACCTCGTTCCGACGCGTGAGGTGTCGACGCACGATGCGCACGTCGACAAGATCGTCACGCCCCTGCACGAACAGGTCGAGCTCGTTGCGCAGCTCTTGACCACTGTGGACCAGGATCGACTCCGCGCCCGTGCGGTTGACCGGGGGCTCGGAGTCGGCGCTCGCGCTGCCACCGCAGCACGCGCCGCCACCGAGGGACGCGTCCGGGGTGTTGGTCAGACCCGGGGAGTAATTCGTCAGGCCATCGAAGGTCGAGAGGTCGATCGTCTGGTCGACGCTGGGGAAGGAGACGGGGGTCGTGGTCGAGGGTAGCGGGCCGCTTCCGTCGATGACGACCGTGGGCGGCGCGCCGTGGACGGGCGGCTGCTCGACGATGCCGGTCGCGCTCGAGAAGCAGGTGACATAGACCGAGCCGGCATCCGCCCCGAAGGCGTTGTCGTCGCCACCCGAGCCAATGAACAGACCGTGCGCGTCCATGGCGATCGAAGACCCGAACCCGTCCCATGCCGCGGCGTCGAAGGCGACGTGCTTCTGCTCGAAGGCCCAGCCCGCAGCGTTCATCGTGTAGACGTAGGCCGATCCGGTGTTCTCACCGAAGTCCTCGTCGGAGTGTGATCCCACGAGCAGTCGGTCTCCGGCGAGCTCGACGTGCCCGCCGAAGTAGTCGTCCTGCGCTCCGTCGAAGGGCACCAGCTTCGCTTCGTGGATCCACTGGGTGCCCTGCAGGCCGTAGACGTGGGCGGCGCCGGCGGTGGGCGCCGCCTGGCCGTCCAGCCAGGCCCCGACGGCGAGGCGCTCGCCACGCAGGGCGACGGAGACCCCGAAGACCGCGCCCTGACCGCCCGGGTCGAAGAGGAAGGCGCTCTGGGGCCAGGCACCGCTCGCCTGGCGCTCGAACACGGCCACGCCCTCGAAGCCGCCGACGGCGATGCGCTCGCCTGACATGGCGATGGAGAAGCCGAACAGGGAGAAGTCGGAGTAGAGCTGCGCCTCGGGCAGCCAGACGCCGTCCACGCCTCGGAACACGTAGGCAGATCCGATGTTCGCGTGCTGGTAGGCGCCGATGGCGACATGGCCGCCGCTGGCGGCGACGGAGCTGCCGAAGCGCGAGCCGGCGCTGGCGTCGGGTGCGTAGAGCTTGGCCTCTTCGCAGTAGGACGAGCCGTTCCAGCGGAAGACGTAGGCTGCGCCGGCGTCGCTGCCGCGATCGTCGTCCGTCGCCACGCCCACGATCAGGACGTCGTCGAAGAGCGCGATCTGCGAGCCGAAGAAGTCGCCGGCCTGGACGCTGGAGCCGATCAGCTTCTGGATCTGGACCCAACCCGTGCTGGTCCGACGCGAGATATAGACGGCGCCTGTGTCGATGCCGCGGTCGTCGTCGCGCGTCGCACCGACCGCCAGGATGCCGGGGCCGACGGCGACGATCCCGAAGCCGTCTCCGGGCGAGGCGTCGCTGGCAAAGAGCTTGGTCGTGGACGTCGAGCGCGCCGAGGCGACGGAGGCGGCCAGGGCCAGGAAGAGGCCGGCCAGGGACAGGCGTAGGGCGGGGTGGGGTCGATATCGCATTGGAAGAGAAGGGGTGGTGGGGGCACCCCCCTGCCTCCCTCGGAGGCGATGGGCGGGGTGCCGACACCCCCCCTCCGACAATCCGCCCAGGACTACGACACGATTCTCGAGCGGGAATGGGAGCGGGAATTGGGAGCGGGAAGGCGCAGCGGAAGAGGGCGCGGCGCCCCCCTGGCCCGGCTCGGTCGTCCGGATTCCTACTCGGAC
>JAJFFA010000948.1 GCA_021776885.1 Planctomycetota bacterium | reverse complement strand
CGACTGTCGTTGATCACGCCGGCACGCAGGCACGTGCGACCATCACGGAAAGAGCGGATCGCGGCGATGGTGTTGGCGGGGTTGAAGCGCAGGGGACATGGCGGAAAGAAGGGGTTCATCGTGTACGCCGCGTTCGGACTGCCGCTGCAGTCGCAGTGTCCGGCGTTCCAGTTGTGCCCGAGCTCGTGCGCGACGACGTTCGCGATGCAACGCAGTCCGTTCGTCGCCGCTCCCGAGACGCCGTAGGCGGCGCCCAGGTTGCAGACGACGCCCACGAAGGCCGTGCCCCCGGCGAAGCGGTTCGTCAGCAGGTGGGCGGTGTCGCGCGCGATGCCGCCATGGTTCGCGTTCCACTGGTTGCGGAAGAAGGTCAGGAGGTCGCCCGTACCGGTAGCCCCGGCGTAGGCCGCCGGGTCTCCGCCCGAGCGCACGAGGATCGTCGTGATCACATGCCGGATCTCGACGTCGCGGAGGTACTGGATGTTCGCGACGAGCAGGATGTACTCGGTCATGGCCTGCGCCTGGAACGTGACGCTGCCGAAGAACTGGTAGAAGGAGTTGTCGACGTCGAAGGCGAGGTCCGCGACGCAGAAGTCGCCGCCACAGGCGGGCAGGCCCTCGGTCGGGCCCCCATCCCCGTCGTCTCCCACGCGGTGCACATCGGTCGTGCCGCAGCGCACGTCATGCTCGTGGGCCGTGGCGTCGTGATCGAAGACGACGAACTGTTCGCGATCGCCCGCGACAAAGGCCTCGTAGAAGGGCTCGACCAGCAGGGTGCGACCGTCCGACAGCTCGATCCGCGCCTCGAGGCCGGTGGGCAGCAGCGAGCCGACGACGAGGGCGCCCTTGTCCTCGCGGACTCTGCCCTTGAAGGTGAGAATCGGGCCCGGGTCGGCGGGGACGAGGGAGCCGTCCGCCCCGGCGTCCAGCACCTGGAAGTCACCCGAGCGCACGGAGACCCGGTCGAGGTCGAGGGTGTAGCTCTGGCCCTCGTGCTGCACGTCGAGCGAGAAGGGGCGCTCGACGTCCTCGGGCACGCGCAGGGTGTTGAGATCGAACGCGGTCAGCGTGTCGTACTGGCGCGCCAGGTGCTGGGGCACGAGCCGCGGCACGACGGGATCCGGGGGCAGGAGCTTGCCTGGAGAGCTCTGGGCTACGGATGAGGCAGCCATCAGGACCGCCGCTGCGGCGGCGCGGACGGCACGCGCGCCGCTCGATCGGGAGGTCGCCTGGAAAGGGAGAGGGGGCAAGGTTCGGAGGGGACAGGTCATGGTGGGTGGTTTCCCGTGCCTCGACACCGGCCACCACGGCCGACGGAGGTCACACAGGCCTGGGCGGAGACCCCGCCCCCCCTTCACGCGATTTCCGAGCCTTTCGTCTCAGCCGTCAGCGCCGGAGTGGCGCACGAGGTCGGCGAGCATCGCCCGGCGCCCCGCGAGCTGCGGGTCCGAGGCCGGGGTCAGCGCCACGACAGCCTCCTGGAGCCGTGCGCCCTCGGCGTAGCGGCCGAGCAGGAAGAGCGCGTAGGCCAGGTTGTTCTGGCTGCGCAGGGTCTCGGGATGCTCGCCCCCGAAGCGCTCCACGCGCTGCTGCCAGATGTCCCGGTGCAGCTCCTCTGCTTCCGCCGCGCGCCCCTGCCGCGCCAGGCAGGTGCCCAGATTGTTGGCGATCTCGAGCGCCCCCGGATCGCCGGCGCCCAGGCGCTCGACGCGCAGCTCGAGCGCCTCGCGGTACAGCCCCTCCGCCTCCTCGAAGCGTCCCCGGGCCTCCCACACCCGCGCCAGGTTGCAGCGCACCATTTGCACGTCGGGATGCTCTGGCGAGAGCGTGCTCGTCAGCTCGTCGAAGAGCTCGAGGTACAGGCCCTCCGACTCTTCCAGCGCGCCCTCGGCCGTGAGTACCAGGCCCAGGAGGTTGACCGCCGCGAGGTGCCGCGGCCCGCCACGGGGCGCCGCGGGCAGGTCCTCGTCGAGGACCTGCCTCAGGACCCCGCGCGCCTGGGCCCACTCGCCGCGCTCCCAGTGCAGGGTCGCGCGCAGGAGTCGAGCCTGGACACAGGCCGGGAAGTCGCCGCCCGCGCTCTGGCAAAGCTCCTCGGCCCGCGCGAGATCCTCGTCCGCTCGCTCCAGGTCTCCCCTCTCGTGGTGCACCCGAGCCAGCATGCACCAGGTGTCCGCAGCCTTCTCCGCGTCCCCCACCACGTAGGGCAGCAGCAGCTCGAGCTGCGCGCGGGCCGCGTCCCACTCGCCGCCAGCGAGCAGTGCGTTGGCGAGCGCCATGCGCGCGTCGTTGGCCCCCGCGCTGCCCTCCAGCCCAAGCGTGGCCCACGTCTTCAGCCCGGTCTGCAAGAGCTCGCCGGCGCGCGGCATGAAGCCGAGGTGCATCAGCACCGTGCCCAGATCGGTGGAGAGTCGCGCACGCAGGAGCGCGTCGATGTCTGCCTCGCGCTCGAGGCGCTGCGCGGCGTGTTCGACGATCTCCTGCGCGCTGGGGATCCTTCCCGGAGAGCGCTCGGGATCGGCGATCGAGAACATGTCGACCAGAAAGTCGAGCGCGGCGTCGCGCGAGCTGACCTCGGTGCGCAGTCGCTGGGTCGCTCCCAGCAGCGCCGTGTTCGCTGCGGCGGTCTCCGTCTGAGCCGCGACCGAGGCCGCGCGCAGGCGCTCCGAGCGCAGCGCGAGCAGGGTCAGGACGAGCGTGGCTCCAGACGACAGGGCCAGCGCCGTAGCCACCGTGGGATGGCGCCGGACCCACTTCACGACGCGCTGCGGCACGCCGGGAGCGCGCGCGATGATCGGCGCATGGCGCAGAAAGCGCTGCAGGTCGTCGCGCAGCGCGCGCATGTCCGAG
>JAJFFA010000947.1 GCA_021776885.1 Planctomycetota bacterium | reverse complement strand
TTCTGCGCGGGTGAACAGGGGCTCGTCGGTCCAGGCCACCGAGAGCCGCGTGTGCAGCGCGACCCGCGCCTCCTCGATCCACGCGGGCAGCGAGGTCTGCGCCGCCTGCTCCAGCCACGGCGCCTCGGCCCGCGGCGCCATGTCGCGCAGCTCTGCGTACAAGGCTTCCGAGAGCTCGCCCGCGACGGGCTCGGGCGGCCAGGTCGGCGCGTCGCTTCCGGCCGGCGCGATCAGCAGGCAGTCGGGGCGTAGCCCCGTCCCCGCGAGGGAGAGCGTCTGCGTCCGCGCCTGGGCGTCGATCTCGCCCAGCCGCGCCCAGCGCCACCCGCTGCGCCCCTCGAGCGCCCCCGTGGAGGGCACGCGCGTCTCGCTCCAGGCGTCCTCGTCGAGGGCCCAGCGCAGGGGCAGCTCGCGCGACGCGGCGTAGCGCAGCCACACGTCGTGGGCCCCTTCCGCGGGCGCTTCGAAGTGCCAGCTGATGCGCTCGACGGGGCCGAAGCGCACCAGGCCGGTGCGCGCGCTGGCCCAGGGGAAGTCGTGGGGACGGGCCAGCTGCGCGTCCGCGGGCAGGCAGGCGTCGTAGTCCTCGGCCTCGATCAGGAGCGACGCGGCCGGCAGCGCCTGGGGGCCGGCCGCGAGGGCGCTGCTACAAGTCCACGCGACGGCGGCGAGGCCCAGGCTCTGGAGCGAGTACTGCACCGAGCCTCAGTCGGGGGCGACCCGCGAGGCGAAGTACCAGTGGTGCCCCTCGGGGTCGCGGGCGCCGTAGCGCAGATCACCGTAGGGCTGCAGGCCGGGCTCTTCGATGATCTCGGCCCCCGCCTCCCGCGCCCGGGCGCAGTGCGCCTCGAGGTCGTCGATGTAGACGTAGAGGCTCTGGGTGACCTGGCCCAGGCGCTTCGGGTTGCGGAACTCAGCGCCCGGGCAGCCCATCATCACCACGCCCTCCGCCAGCCCCATCTCCGCGTGGCGCACCTTGCCCTCGGCGTCGCACAGGCGCTGGCGCTCGACCAGGCCGAAGGCGCGGGTCAGCCACTCGAGCATCGCGCCGGCGTCCTCGTAGTTCAGGTACGGGGAGATGCGCGGGTAGCCGGCGGGCGGATTGTTCGTCATGGGACTCTCTCCTGGCGGACAGGGAGGAGTCTGCGCGATCAGCCCGCGCGGGACCAGTCGACTCAGGGCGCGGAGCCCAGGCGAGCGTGCGCCGGGCTCGTCCTCTCCGTACCCCTGCAGCCGGGTAAGCGGCGCGTCGAGAGCACCAGGGCGTCGGGGTCCTGCGCGCCGCACCTGAGGTGCGTCGTGCCCTGCAAGGAGGGGGCGCGGCGGGGCTCGGCCCGAGGCGGGTCGGGGGCGACGAAGATAGAGCCGCAAGCGGAGGGCGCTGGCGAGCAGAGGGCTTCCATCCTGCCGCTATCCCACTCCACAGCGACGGCGGACAGCGCTCCGCCGGTATTCTCGAAGGCCTACTGGCGCGGCGCGCCGGACATGCTCGCCAGCTTGCGTTGCGCTTCGGGCACGCCCTGGCCCGCGGAGAGTCCCATCCAGTGGGCCGAGAGGTCCCTGTCGAGGGGGACTCCCTGGCCCCGGGCGTACAGCAGGGCAAGGTCGTGCTGGGCTGCCGCATCGCCACCTTCGGCGGCACGCTTCAGCCACCCGGCACCGCGCTCGTCGTCCCGCGTGATGCCGTCGCCTGCGAGCAGCATGCGGCCCAGGCGAATCATCGAACGCGCGTGCCCCCTGTCTGCGGCCCTTTCGTACCAGCGTGCGGCCAGGCGCGGATTCCGCTCGCCGGGCTGAGCGATGTCGTAGAAGCGCGCGAGGAGGTACTGCCCCTCGACGTCGCCGCCCTTGGCCGCGCGCTCGAACCACGCGCGGCTCTCTTCGGGCGAGCTTTCGGAGGCGAGTCCCTCGAGGTGCATGCGGCCGAGGAGCGCCTGGGCCCGGGGGTCATCCTTGCCCGCTGCACTGCGCAGGTGCTGTTCCGCCTGGCCGGGATCGCGTGCGGTGCCCTCGCCCAGGAGGTACAGGACACCGAGGTTCGTGTAGGCCTGCGCGAGGCCCTGGTCCGCCGCGCGGGTGTACAGATCGAACGCCGCCTGCGCCGAGCGGGGCACCCCGTCGCCCCGGGCGTGCAGGAGGCCGAGGTTGTTCTGGGCGGGAGCGTAACCCTGGTCGGCGGCGCGCCGGTACCAACCTGCGGCCTGGGCGTCGTCGCGGGGCAGGCCGAGCCCGCCCTCGTAGGCGAGGCCCATGAAGAACTGGCACCGGGCGTCTCCGTCCTGGGCCAGGGGCGCCCAGGTGCGGACCGCCGCAGCGTGATCGCCGCTCTGGTACGCCTCCCAGCCGGCATGTCGAGGGTTGCTCACGCAGCCCAGGGCCAGGGTCAAGAGGGTCAGGGTCGCGGCTGAGGACCGTTGGCGAAGAGGGCGTAGCATCAGGTCAGGTTCGGCACGACCCCGGGCAAGGGTTGAGACTTGCCTGGCCGGGGCTACCCAGTCCGACGAAGGGCGCTTGGCACGGGTCAGTGGTCCCGCGCGGCCCTACCAGGGAGCGCCCAGCGTGGCGCGCGCTTCGCGTAGTGTGCTCCAGAGTTCCGCCCCGGGCTCGAGCCCCGTGCGCGCCAGGGAGATCAGGATCGCGCTCAGGTCCTCGGCCCGCGGTCGCGAGTTCGGGTTCGCCAATCCTTCGTGGAGGGCCAGGGTGTAGGTCACCCGCGCGGCGGCATCGTCACCAACACCGTGGAAGGCCTCGGCCAGGGGCCGCAGCGCGTCGGCGCGCTCGATGTCGATGATGCGCTCGCGACCCGTGCCGTAGACGTCGCGGGCCTCTTCGAGGAGGGCGACTGCGCCCTCCGCGTCACCCGCCGCGTGGCGGGTCTGGGCCAGGCGTGCGAGCAGCGTGACCTCGACCTCCGGAGTCCACTCGAACTCTTCGATCAACGCGTCGATCTCATCGGCGAGCCCGAGGGCGCGCTCGAGGTCGTCGTGCTCGATCGATGTGGCGGCGAATCGCCCCATCCACTCGACACAGACGACGGCGGGGACCTTCGTCCACGTCGCGCGTAAGGAGGCCTCGATCCTTTCGCGCAGCTCGTCCTGGCCGTAGAAGCGTCGATGGAGCTCGGCACAGGCCTCGAAGGCCAGCCGCTGGCGCTCGAGCGGACCCGCCGAGAGGACGGACTCGAGCGCAGCGAGCTCTTCCCCGACGGCAACCGCGCTCAGGCCGGCGGCGCGGGAGACCCAAATCCTACCGCGCTCCGAGTCGACGAGGCTGGCGTCGATGCGCGCGGCGCGCTC
>JAJFFA010000946.1 GCA_021776885.1 Planctomycetota bacterium | reverse complement strand
GTGGTACGCCAGCTCGCCCCGCGACGAGCGCTTGTGCTGCTTGCGCGCCGCCGCGTTGGCGTCCGCGACGTCGCGCTCCCACAGCTCGCGGTACCAGTCCTGGTCCGCTTCGGTCGCCCCGGCGACGTGGGCCGCGAGGGCCATCACGCGCACCTGGTCCTCGGCCGGCGCCTCGACGAGGCGCGCGAGGAAGGTGCGGCCCAGGCTCGGGCAGTCCGCCAGGATCTGGACGGCGGCGGCCCGCAGCTCGCGCTCGGGGGCGCCGGTCGCGCTGTCGGCGATGCGCTGCAGCGCCGGCTCCTGGGCCTCGGCGACTCCATCCAGCGCCGCCAGGGCCTGCAGCACCTCGCGCTTCATGAACACGCTCGACATGACGCCGTAGAGCTCAGCCAGCTCGAGGGCCGCCTGGCGGTCGCCGAAGGCAGCCACCTCGGCCAGCAGCGCAGGGTCCGCGCGATCCCGTTCTGCGGCGATGCGTTCGATCAGCTCGCTGCGCCCGTCCCCGTCACCCCCACGGGCCCCGCCGGCCCCGCCGGCCCCGCCGTCATGGGACGCCTGCGCCGCGGGCGCAGTCGCCGCCCAGGCCGAGGAGACCAGGAGCAAGGCACGGAGCAGGGCAGGCAACATGACGCCAAAGGTAGCGCCAGCACCACCCGGCGGTGTCAGAGCCGCGACTTCTTCTCGATCAGGTCCGCCAGGAGCCCCACGGTGAGGACCTGCACCATCGCCACGAACAGCATCACCGTCTTGTCGCCCAGGTCCGAGGGCGGGACGAAGATGTCGTAGGCCAGGGAGGCGGCCAGCAGCAGCCCGCAGATGAAGGTCGCCGGGTAGAAGACCTTCAGCGGGTTGAAGTAGAGGACCGTGCGGATGATCAGCTGGGTGAAGCCCAGGGTGTCTCGAATCGGGCGAATCTTCGAGGTGCCGGAGCGCGCCGCGTAGTCGATGCTGACGTAGTCGACCCGATGCCCGTTGGTCAGGGCGGCCAGGGTGATCGTGGTGGTGAAGCTGAAGCCCTGGGGCAGGATCGGGCGGTAGCTGCGCACCAGCTCGCGGCGGATGGCCCGCAGCCCCGAGTTGAGGTCGGGGATCGGGGTACCGGCCAGGTACGAGGCCAGCTCGCGCAGCACGCGCTTGGCCGGGCGCCGGATCAGGGGCACGTTCACGTCCGCACCGGTGCGCGCGCCGACTGCCATCTCGGCACCGTCCTCGATCCGCGCCAGTAGGTCGACGATGCGGTCTTCGGGGTAGGTCCCGTCCGCGTCCGTGATGATCACGACCCCGTGGCGTGCCGCGGCGAAGCCGGTCTTCAGGGAGGCGCCGTAGCCCGAGTTGAACGAGTGCTCGATGACGCGCAGGGCGGAGTAGCGCGAGCTCAGCTCGGCCAGCTTCTCGCGCGTGCCGTCGGTCGAGCCGTCGTCCACGACCAGCAGCTCGACGGGCACCCCCAGATCGAGGCCGCACAGGCGCCCGACGACGCCCTCGATGCCGAGGGCCTCGTTGTAGGCCGGCACGAGCAGGGTCACACCGGCGCGCACCAGGTCCGCACCCTCCGTGTCGCGCTTGCCCAGCTCGACGGGGGCTGCCGCGGGACGGGATGTCTGCGGCTGGGTCGGGTTCTTGGCTTCGATGTGGGGCTCCTGGGTGGGGAGCATACTCATCGGACGGGTGCCTTGCGCGCATGAACGAAGCGCGTGAGGGCCTTCTTCGTCAGACCCGTCAGTGCCAAGGTCGACGCCGCTTCGGGTGCGAACCAGGCCCAGGGCCCCGGACCGCTGCCGGCCCCCTCGGGGTTCGGCGGCGGGGTCCGCTCGAGTCGAGCCGAGCGCAGGTGGGCGCGGATGCGGTGCCTGGTGATCGAGTGCGACAGGGTTCCGAGCTCGCCCTCGACGAGGGCCAGGGGCAGAGCCCAGCCCGGGGCGAAGAGGCGCGGCTCGGCCCCCGGCTCGACGCACTCGCGGGTCGGCAGCTGCCACATGCCACCCATCAAGCCGCCGGGGGGGCGGCGCTCGAGGAGCACCCGCGCCCGGGCGGGCCCGGTCTCGCGCGCCGGGGTCTCGCGCGCCTCGTCGCGCACCGTCTCACGCACGAGGGCCAGCTCGAGGCGCACGTCGAGCGGCTCGGGCCGGCGCTTGGGGCGCGGCAGCTCGAGGGCGCGCCCGCTGCGTCGCGCCGCGCAGCTGCGCACGAGCGGGCACTCGGGGCAGCGCGGCGCGCGCGGTGTGCAGAGCGTCGCCCCCAGCTCCATCAGCGCCTGGTTCCAGTCCCGCGGTCGGGCCTGGCCCAGGTCGCTGGCGAAGCGCTCGGCCAGGGCCCAGGCGCTGCGCACGAGCTCGGGCGATCCGGCCGCGGCATCGAGCTCGAAGAGGCGTGCGAAGACCCGCTCGACGTTGCCGTCCACGAGGGGCTCGGGCTGATCGAAGGCGATCGAGAGCAGGGCCCCGGCCGTGTAGCGCCCGATGCCGGGGAGAGCCAGGAGCTCGCCGCGGGTGCGCGGAAACTCGCCGGCGTGGTCGCTGGCGATACGGCGCGCCGCGGCGTGGAGTGCCCGCGCGCGGCGGTAGTAGCCGAGCCCACTCCAGGCGGCGAGCACGTCCTCCTCGGAAGCGGCGGCCAGGGCCTCGACGCTCGGGAAGCGCTCGAGGAAGCGGACCCAGAAGTCGCCCACCGTCTCCACCCGCGTCTGTTGCAGCATGGCCTCGCTGATCCAGATCGCGTACGGGTCACGGCTTCGGCGCCAGGGCAGGTCGCGCGCCGCCCCGCGATACCAGCCGACGAGGCGCTGGACGAGGCGCCGGCGGCGCGCCGCGGACAGGGTCGGGTTCAGGTTCGGCGCGGCCAAGGGCGGGCGAGGATAGCGCCTCGCGCCCCCGGGGATCCCGGCGCTGATTCGGCTACCTTGTGCCCCCCATGCGACGGCTAGCCCTAGGCCTCCTGTTCGGCATCCTGCTCTCGGCCCTGCGCCTCCCCACCGGGCTCGACGCCCTGTGCCAGCCGGTCGCACCCGCGGCGACGGCCTACGCGGTGCGCGCCCTGGCGCTCCTGGCCCTGGCCCTGGCCGGCAGCCTGGCCGGACGGCTGTTCGACGACCAGCGCTCCAACGCTGACCTCTTGACCGCCGCCGCCCTGGGCTTCGCCCTGCACGCCGGCCTGGCGCTGCCGTGGCTGGAGCCCCGCGGCTGGCTGGCCCTGGTCCTGCCGCTGGTGGCCCTGGCCCTCGCAGCCCACGCCCTGGCGCGTGGCGTGCCGCCCTTCGTGGCCGCGGACAGGGCCGGCGCCGGCGCCAGCCTGCCGCGGCGCGCCCTCTTCGTCATCGCCGGCGCCGGAGTGGCCCTGAACCTCGAGGGCCTCGCGCGGCCCGTGCGGCTGCTCGGAGGCGGCCTGCCCCTCGACGACTCGCTTCACGCCTCTGCCCTGCTGGTCCTGATCGCCTTCGGCGGCATCGCCTTCGGACGCCTCTTCGCCGGCCTGCGCAGCGACCGGGCCCGCGACGCGTGCGTCGACCTGGCCCTGGTCGTCGCCAGCGTCTCGAGCCTCTTCGCCTGGCGCGTCTCGAGCGGCATCTCGAGCGTCCGCGGCTTCGATCGCTTCCTGCGCCACTTCGGACTGGACACCTCGCGCCAGGGCATGCTCGACGCGAACCTCTTGATCGCCGCCACGGCCTTCGTCCTGCCGGCCTTCGCCCTGGGGACCGCGCTCTACGCGGCTCGACGGCGCGGAGAGCTGACGGCGCTCCTGGCCGGCGGCGGGCTGGGCTGTGCCCTCGTACCCAGCGCCTTCGAGCTCTCGAGCGCGCCCTCCGCGGCCAGCCTCCTGACCCTCGGCGGCCTCTTGACCTGCGGCGCCGTCGCGGGCTGCGCCCTGCTGCGCGGGGGGCGCTGGACGCTGATCCTGTCCGTCGCGGGGGGCCTGACTCTCTACTTCGTGCCCGTCACCCCATTGACGCCGGTCTCGCCGTGGCTGCCGCAGGCCGTCTTCCCCGTGCTCCTGCGCGAGACGACCCAGGGGCTGCTCAGCGTGGAGCCCTCGCGCGGTGGGCTCTTGCACGCGACCCTCGAGCGTCGTGCCCTGACCCCGCCCAGCGCCGAGGCGGGCAGGGACGTGGCCGTGCTGCAGGCGAGCATGGCGCTCTTCACCCCCGAGGAGCGCGCCGCGGGGCTGGACGTGCTCGTCGTGGGCCAGCTCAACCCGGGCCGGGCCCACGTGCTGGCCGAATCCGGGGCGCGGCGCATCGACCGCAGCGCCGCCTGGTGGCGGGAGATGCCGGAGCTCGAGCAGGCGCTCTTCGGCGCGCAGGGGCGCCCGCTCCCGACGGGCGACGTGCTCCCCCCTGCTGAAGCTGCCGCCGCCGTCGCAGGCGGCGAGTACGACCTGGTCCTCGTCCCCCCCGTGCCGGGCGGCCCGCAAGCCGCGGCCCGCAGCCTGGTCGTGCCGGCCGGCTGCGCGGGGGTGCTCTGGATCGACGGCCGCGACTACAGCGCGCGGCTGCCCCTGCCCGCGACCGTGCTCCTGGCCGGGAACGGACTCGAGCTCCCCTGCGTCGGCCTCGTGTCGGGGCGCGACCCGAGCGCGGGGCTGCGCGAGCTCGCGCCCGCCGTCGTCGAGAGCGGCGCGCCGGGCGCCGCTCCCCTGGCCCTGGCCTGGGCCCTGCGTCGCAAGCACGAGCGCGACGAGGAGAGCCTCGTGCGCTGGGGCGAGCGCCTCGCGG
>JAJFFA010000945.1 GCA_021776885.1 Planctomycetota bacterium | reverse complement strand
GAGGCCGGCAAGGTCCTCTCGCGGGCCGACCTGGCGCGTGTGCTCGCGGCCTACGTCGGCGAGGGTGAGGACTGGCGCGGACCCTGGCGCTCGATCGCGGAGCTGCATGCCCGCGCCCAGGGGCTCCATCGCCTGGGCTGGATGCTCGAGCGCAGCTTCGCGGCCGACGAGCCGCTGCGCAGTTCCGAGCCACCCCGCTCCCGCTCGACGTCGCGGTGAGCCCGGACGAGGCAGGGGCAGGGGCGCGAGCGCCGGGCCGTGGGCTCCTGGTCTGGGTGGGCCTCATGCTGCTCCTGTCCCTGACCTACCGCACCCTGACCAAAGCGCACCACGAGGCCAACCCGGAGTCGGACGACGCCGTCTACGAACAGATCGCGCGCGAGCTGTGGCAGGGCACGCCTCCTCCCGGGGACTTCTCGCCGGGGCTGGCGCCCTTCCTCGCGCTCTTCGCGAACCCCTGGACCGACAGCGCGACCGCCTTCGCCCTGGCGCGCTTCGTCCTGGCCACGCTGCTCGTACTCCTGACCTGGCTCGCCCTCGCCGCGGCTGCACCCGCCAGCCGTGGGCGCGCCGCGCCCTGGGTCGCCGCTGCCCTGGCCCTGGGACTGGCGCTCAGCCCGATGCCCTTCGCGCGCTTCGTCTCACGCCCCGCCGCGGCCTGCGTCCTGGCCCTGGCCCTGGCCCTGGCCGTGCGTGGACGGCGCCCGGGCTCCGCCGGTGCCCTGTGTGCCCTGGCCCTGGGCACCTGGTTGCGGCCCGAGTTCTTCCTGGCCTGCGGCGTCCTGTTCTTGCTGTGCCCCGGGGACTGGCGCCGGGCGCCGCGCCGGGTGGCCCTGGCCCTGGTCCTGGTGCTCTCCGCCGCGGGCTACCGCGCTGCGCTGGACGGGCGCTACGAGGATCGCTTCTTTCGCGCCTTCGCCCAGCACTACGCCTGGGGCGCGGGCGAGCGCGGCGACTTCGACGGCGACCCCTGGGGCGGGTGGCGTCCGCTCGTGGCCCGCGACTTCGGTCCGGACACGCGCCACGTGCTCGAGGCGGCGCGCGCCGCGCCGGCGCCCTTCGCACAGCACGTCGGGCACAATCTCTCGCTCCTGCCGCGCGAGTGGATCAAGTCCCTGCGCCCCTTCGACGCCCGCGGCGCGGGCAGCTGGCTGACCCTGGCGGGGCTGGCCGCCCTGGCCCTGGGCCTCGTGCGTCGGCTGCGTGCGGATCCGGGTCGAGCCGCGGCCCGCGACCTGGCGCGGGACGCGCGAGAGCCGCTCTTCGTGGTTCTCGCCGCGGGTAGCATGCTCCTGCCCTGGCTGGTCGTGCGACCCCGGGCCGACGTGCTCTTCAGCCTGGCGCCGGCGTCCCTGTTCGTCCTGGCCCTGGCCCTGCGCTACGCGCTTCAGCGCGCCGGGCGCGGCGCCAGCTGATGCACGAGGTAGGCCGAGGTCCACAGGAGCGAGGTGGCGACGTGGGTGACGATCCAGATCTCGCGCGCCAGCTCGGCCTCGCTGATCTGCAGCAGGTAGCCCGAGAGCACCATCGGTCCGAACAGGGCGAACAGTGCGAGGCCGGAGCGGCGCCTGCCGGCGAAGCCCGAGCGCACCCGGCGCCAGACGTGGTCTAGCCAGATCCAGCCACAGGCGAAGACCAGCAGCGGGGCCACGGCGATGTGGGCGTGCAGCGCGTCCGGCTGCCAGGGGTGGTTGACCACCGCGAACTCGTCGGCCGGCTCGACGAGATAGCGCATCCAGGCGTAGACCAGCCCCGACCCGCCGACCAGGGCGGTGGAGACGTGCAGAAAGCGCGCGCTGCCCCGGGTCAATGCGCGGCGGTCCCCTGCGTGTCGCCCGCTACGCCGCTCGTTCCGCTGGGGGCGCGCTCGCCCAGCACCTGGTGCAGGGCCAGGACACGGCGCGCGGCGTCGGTGGTGGCGCGGGCGGTCAGGGTGGCGCCGGTGACGCCCTTGATGCCGCGCTTGAGCTGCAGCTCGTCATCGAGCTTGGCCTTCAGGAACTGGGCGTACCACGAGTCGCGGGGGATGTAGTCCGTCGGCTCTCCGAAGGACAGCATCTCGAGCCGCGCGATGCGGCCCGCGGGGTCGACGATGATCATCAGCGTCTCGCGCAGGGTGCGCACCCGGTGGTTGTCGAAGTAGGCCGTGCCGAGGGTCTTGCCGTCGCGGGTCGCGATGTAGGGGAAGGCCAGGGCGCTCTCGACCTCGTGCCCTGCGAGCTTCGTGGCGCGGGCCTTCTCGGCCTCGCTCAGGATCGCGGTGCCGCGGGTCACCACGGCGTCGGGAAAGGCCAGCTCGAGGGCCTGGTCGACCGTCAGGTAGACCTTGGCGCGGGCCGCCCGGGCGGCCCGCGCAGCGGCGGGGGCCGGCGGACCCAGGGGGGCCGCGTTCGAGCCGCAGAAGAGGGCGAGGCCGAGGGCCGCGAGGCTGCGGATGGATCTAGTAGACATAGCCCAAGAGGAAGTTCACCTGGTCATCCTCGCTTGCGAACCCCTGGTGGTCCGCCTTGATGATGATGTTGTCGATCGGTTGCCAGGCCAGGCCCAGGGTCAGGATCTCGTCGTCGAAGGCGCTGCCCGGCGTCGCGTCGGGCTGCGTGTCGACTCGCTCCCAGCGCACGTAGGGGCTGAGGCTCTGCTCGGTCGTGTGACTGCACAGGGAGAACAGGTCGACGCCCAGCTCGACGTAGCCCCCGCGCAGCATGTCGGAGACGTTGACAGGGTCGCCGTTCATGTCGGTGCGCGAGAGGCTCCCCGCGTTGTCGATGTCGCCGTAGGCCCACAGCGCACGCAGGGTCACGGGGCCCATCTCGGCGGCGAGGTGCACGTCGGCCAGGGTGGTGTCCACGTCGTCCAGGCCCGTCGAGCGCTGGGCCGTGTCTCCGTGGTAGGCCGAGGCCCCGACCAGCAGGCCGGGGGTGTCGGTCCAGTCCAGGCGTGCCACGAAGGCGGCGTCGTCGGCGGCGGCGCGG
>JAJFFA010000944.1 GCA_021776885.1 Planctomycetota bacterium | reverse complement strand
GAGGCCATGCACCCAGTGCACCAAAGGGCGCGGTTCGGCGCGAGCCAGAGCCCCCGGATTGGTCAGGTCTGGGTTCCGAAGCGCGCCTCGAAGGGCGCGGGGATCGTGGCCGGATCCTCGCCCAGCAGCTCGCGCAGGTCGATCTCGATCCCGCGCGCGATGGTGCTGATCGGGACGTCGTTGGGCGAGCCCTCGAAGGGGTTCTCGCCGGTGCGCCCGATGCGCTCCATCGTGTGGAAGATCCACATCACGATCGAGCTGAACGGAATGCTGAGCCAGATGAAGCGGCTCCCCATGAGCGGGAACTCCTCGAGCATCGACGCGCCGAGGGTCTCGAACTCGTGCACCAGCCCGAAGGGCAGGAGGAAGAGGAAGATCCAGACGAAGACCGTGTTGAGGGTCGCGTACTGCCGCGGGTACGGGAAGTTCTTGATGCGCTCCGACTTGCCCTGGGCATCGAACAGGCCCCCCAGGGTGCGCTCCAGCTCGAGGTGGCGGAAGTCGTCGATCCAGCCCTTGCTGCGCAGCTCGCGCAGGTCGCCCGACTGCAGGCCCAGGATCTGCGCCGCCGGGTTCGTGCGCGCCAGCACCGCAGCGAGCTCCTCCGCGCTCAGGTAGTCGGCCAGGTCCTCCTCGAGGGAGTGCACGCGCTCGCGCACTCCGATGCGCTGGATCCACTCGCGGTTGGTGCGCGAGCGCGCCAGGTGCTCCCAGGGCCGCGGCTGGCGCATCGCGTGGCGCAGCGCCGTCAGCCAGGCGACATGCCGCAGGACGAGTCGGCGGCGGACCGCGTCGAGCTCGTCCGCGGAGACGGGTTCCGCCGCGAAGTCCGCCGTGACGAAGTCGCGCGCCATGATCCCGAAGCGGCGCGAGGTGTTGACGATCGCGCCCCAGATCTTGCGCGCCTCCCAGATGCGGTCGTAGGTCGCGTTGTTCTGGAAGCCCAGGACGAAGGCCACGGCGGTACCGACCAGGGCCACCGGCAGCCAGGGAACGTACAACCAGCGTAGTCCCAGGAACTCGTGCAGGACGACCGGAACCATGGCCAGGAGTACGAACACGGCCGACTCGTAGCGGGTCCAGCGGGCCAGGGTCAGGGGCGAGAAGATGCGGCGCGTGTACACGGGGGTCCTCGGGGCGGGGTGCGGGCGAGCAAGGTACCGTCCGCGACGCCAGCGAGCAGGCTGCGCGGGGTGTTGGCCGACACGCAGCTCCCGGAGATCGGAAAAAACTCCCCGGGGCGCCGTAAGACCCCCACCCCCTCCCGCGTCCCATGGGCATGCCCGTCGCCAAGCCCACCGATTCGCACTTCCACGAGCGCCTGCGGGCCCTCGAGGCGACGGCCCTGGCGCGACTGTTCGACCTCTACTTCGATCCGATCTACGCCTGGGTCTGCGGGCGCCGCCGAGGGCGGGACGCCGAACAGCTGACCCTCGGCATCTTCCGCGAGATCTACCAGCGCCTGCCCCAGCTCGCGCCCGGAACGAGCCTCGAGCGCTGGATCGCGGGGATCCTCGCCGACCAGGCGGCCACGATTACTGAGCCCTGATCCGACCTGCTCGAGCTCGAGGCGGACGCCCGAGAACACCCGGGCTGGAGTCATGAAATCCGCCGGGCGCGCCTATGCTCGAGGGCGGATGACGTACCTCAACCACGCCGGCACGAGCTGGCCCAAGCCCGCCCCGGTGCGCGCCGCCGTGGCGCGCGCCCTCGAAGCGCAGGCGGCGGACTGGCCCGGGTCCTTCGAGGCCGCGCGAGGGCGCGTCGCGGACGCCCTAGGCGTCGCCGACCCGGAGCGCCTGCTGCTGACCCCGGGCTGCACCTCGGCCCTGTCCGTGGCCGTGGCGGATCACCCCTGGCAGGCCGGCGAGCGCATCCTGACCAGCAGCCTCGAGCACCACGCCCTGCTGCGTCCGGTCGAGGCCCTCGTCGCCCGCGGCGTCGAGCCCGGCGTGGTCCCGCGCGGCACGGACGGCCCCTTCGACCTGGACGCCCTCGAGGGCGAGCTGCGCCGTGGAGGGGTGCGACTGGTCGCGGTCTGCGCGGCGTGCAACGTGAGCGGCGAGCTCTTGCCGCTGCCCGAGATCATCGCCCTGGCCCGTGCCCACGGTGCCCTGTGCCTGGTGGACGGCGCCCAGGTCGCGGGCTGGATGCCCCTCGACCTCGACACCCTGGGGGCCGACCTCTTCGCCTTCGCAGGCCACAAGGCCCTGCAAGGCCCGTGGGGCATCGGCGGACTCGTCGTCGGCCGCGACGTGGCCCTGAGCTCCCCTGCCGCGACCTGCGACCTGCCCGCTCCGGGTGAGGCGGCAGCCTGCGCGACGATGCCGGGCTACTGCGACGTCGGCTCGGTGGACATGGCTGCCCTGGCGGGACTGGTGGCCGCCCTCGACTGGCTCGGGGACTCCGCGCGCGGGGATCGGCTGGCGCGAGCGCGGGCGCAGATCGAGCGCCTGGCCGCGGCCCTCGAAGCCCACGCCGAGGTGCGCTTGCTGGGTCGACGCCGGGCGGACGCTCGCCTGCCGACCCTGGCCTTCAGCCGGGCGGGCACGCCCTCCACGCAGCTGGCCCGACCCTACGAACGGGCTGGCATCCGCGTGGCGAGTGGCTTCCAGTGCGCGCCCCGCGCCCACGCGGCCCTGGGCAGTGGCGCCGACGGCGCCGTGCGCCTGAGCGCCGGGCCGACGACGAGCGACGCGGACGTCGAGCGCGCCCTCGAGGTCATCGCGACGCCCTGATCGCGGCCGCTCGCGTTCCGGCGCTGATCGGAGAACGACCCGGGGCGGGGGCCCCGGTGTAGGTGGGCCCCCCCGGCCCCCGCCGACCCGGCGGGCGGCGGAGCCGCAGGCGGGCGTGGGCCCGGCGCGCGGCACCCCCCACCC
>JAJFFA010000943.1 GCA_021776885.1 Planctomycetota bacterium | reverse complement strand
GCGCGAGGCGGCGGCGTGGAAGAGGGTCTCGAGGTTCTGGTGGGGGTCTGCCATGGGCGTAGCGTAGGAGCTCCAGTCGTCCCTGCGCCGGGGCGCGGGGGCGGGCCTCATGGAATCCGCCAAAAGCTCGGCGGGGGGGCGCTCAGGCGCCGTCCCGGCCCTGGATCTCCGCGTACAGGAAGGCCCGCGCAAAGGCCCAGTGGCGGTCCGCGGTGGCGGCCGAGAAGCCCAGCAGCTGGGCCGCTTGCTCGAGGGTCAGGCCGGCGAAGAAGCGCAGCTTCACCAGCTCGGCCTTCAGCGCGTCGCTCTCGGCCAGCCGACCCAGGGCTTCATCCAGGGCGATCAGGTCCAGCGTCGCCAGCGGGTCGTCCTGAGCCATGTCCTCGAGCTCGACCCGCTCCCGATCGCCGCCGCGCTTGAGCCGGCCCTTGGCCCGCGCGCTCTCGAGCAGGATGCGCCGCATGGCCTCGGCGCAGGCGCCGAAGAAGTAGCGCCGGCTGCGCCAGTCCTGGGTCGCGTCCCCGGCCAGTCGCAGCCAGGCTTCGTGCACCAGGGCCGTGGGCTGCAGGGTGTGCCCCGGCGCCTCGCGCGCCAGCTGGGCCGACGCCATGCGGCGCAGCTCCGCGTACACGACGTCCAGCAGCCGCGTCGCGGCATCGCCGTCGCCGGCGGCGAGCTGCTCGAGGTGGTGCGTGATCCGGGACAATAGGGCAAGGCCGCCGTGCGGCCGTGCCCACGCTAGCACGCTTCGAGGGGATGAAGACCACGGGCATCGCCTTCGTGGGGGCGGCGCTTCCGTGGAGCAGGGTCCAGCGCTTCCCGTCTCAGGGCAGCTCGACGAGGATCGAGACGAACTCGCCCGTCGCTTCGAGCTCGCGCTCGAGGCGCTCGCCGCCCGCGCCGTCCACGACGAGGCGCCAGGGGCCGCGGGCCAGGCGGCGATAGGCCCGCGCGCCCTCCTCGGTGGCGGAGAGGGCCGGCTGGACCGACTCGCCCGCGGGGTCGAGGAAGTAGACGTCCAGCTGGCCGGGGTCGAGGCCGGGACGCAAGAGGCGCACCTCGATCGACGTGCCGGGGCGCGGGTCGAGCTCGACGCGGGTGAGCTCTCCGGGGCGGATCTCGAACGCCGTCTCGAAGTCGGCGATCGCGGCGCCCACGCTGGACAGGGTCCAGGCGCCCGGCCAGATCTCGAGCTCGGCGACTTCCGACGGCGACCAGGAGCGCGCGGGGTTCCAGGGGTCGTCCACGGGCGTGAGCTGGAGGGAGCTGACGCCCGCGTAGTTCGAGACGCAGAGGGTCCCGGGTCGCGGCAGCGAGATCCGGCCCAGGTCGAGGGTCTCGCTCGCCTCGCAGTCGAACTCGGCGATCGTGCGCGCGGGCAGGCCTTCCAGGTAGGCCGTGACGAGGTAGCGGCCGGCCTGAAGGTGCTCGATGCTGAAGGCTCCGCTGGCGGGGTCGAGCGGGTGGCCCGGCGTACCCATGCCGGAGCGTTCAGGATCGCGCGCGGCGTACACGTTCCCCGCGCGCGCTAGCCCCGACGCATCGACGACGACCCCGCGCAGCGTCACCGAGGCGGCGGCGATGCGGGTCAGATCGAAGTCGAGCTCGCCGGCGAGGGGATCGACGTCGTCGAGGATCAGCCGCGGCACCCCGCCCGTCAGCGCGCGCTTCAGCCTCACGTGCAGGCGGGCGCCCGCGGGGCAGTCGAGCACCGTGTAACGGCCGTCCGCGTCGCTGACCGAGCTCCCGAACCAGGCCTCGCGGTCCATGCGGCGGGCGCTGACCTGTGCGCCCGCGAGGGGCGCTCCAGCCTCGCTCACGACCCCGGTCAGCACGTGACCTGTCGCGAGCTGCGGAGACCACTCGAGGGAGCCCCCCGGCTCGAGCTCGAGCTCTGCACGGGCGACGCCCTGATCCTGGGCGCTGGCCTTGATCTGGATGTGTCCCGCGCGGAGGTTCGTCAAGCGGAAGCGACCGGCCTCGTCGGTCCGCGTGACAGGGTCGAAGCCGCTCGCATCAAGCTCGCCCGCGGGGCGGACGGTCAGCCCCGCGGCGGGCAAGCCGTCGGGGGTCGTGCAGCTACCGAAGACCGCGGCCCCGGGTGCGAGGCGAGCTTCGTAGGACGAGCGCGTGCCGGAGTCGATCCGCACGTGGGTGTCGTGCAGCGCCGCGTCGCGGGCGAGCACGCGCAGCCGGACGTGGCCGGGCACGAGGCCCTCGAAGCTGCAGCGACCGTCCGCGTCGGTGCGTTGCTCCTGGAAGCCGTGGAACCAGGCCATGCGGCCATCCGCGCGGAACTGGGCCGTGGAGCTGTCGTCGACGCGCACGCGAGCCCGCGGGAGCGGGGCACCGCTCGGGTCGCTCACGAGGCAGACGAGGGCGCCGCCGAGGGGCGAGAGGGCGAGCTCCAGATCGACGTTCCCTGCGTCACGGGCCAGGAGCTCGCTGAGGGAGGGGCCGAAGCCCGCGGCGCGGGCGGCGATGTAGCGCCCAGGCTGCACGTCCTCGAGCAGGAAGCGTCCGTCGCCGGCGCTGCGCGCGACGACGGATCCAAGGCCGCGCTGGCCGTAGCCCTGCGAGACCCAGACCGCCGCGTTCGCCACGGGGGCTCCGCCCGGGTCGACGACGCGCCCGCTGACCCGCAGACCGAGGGGCAGGACGAGCTCGAGCTCGGTCGTCTCGCCCGCCACGACGCTGGCCTCGACGTGGCCGCCGAGGTCGGTCGAGGCGGACACGCTCCCGGGGGCGACGGCGCGGAAGCTCGCGCGCCCCTGTTGATCGGCGCGCGCGAACAGCTGGCGCGTGGCGAAGGGCTCGCCCAGGGCCCGAAGCAGGACAGTGCGCCCGGCGGCGGGGGTGCCGTCGCGGGCGCGGGTGACGTGCAGGACGAGGTCGCCGGTCTGGGCGCGGGGGGCCACGGCGATCGTCTCGCGCTCCGCGGCTAGCGTCGACCCCTGCGGCGGGTCCGCTGGTCCGTGCTGCGCCTCGACGGTCTGGAGGATCGGCGCGGCGCTCTCGGCGCCCGCCCGGGGCACGTCGTCCGACGCGACGACCCAGACTGCGCCCAGCAACGCGGCGGCCGCGGTGGGCAGGGCGAGGGGTAATGCGCGGGCGAAGGGCGTCGCCGGGGGCTCGCCCGCGAGGAGCACGAGTCCCGCGCGCCAGCCGCGTTGGCGCGCCGGGTCGTCGGCGTCGAGGCGCCCGCGCAGGGCCGCCAGGGCGCGCCGGCGGCGCCCGTGGATCACAGCCCGGGTCACGCCCTCCTGGCGTGCGAGGGTGGCGGCGTCGAGCCCTTCGTAGTCGAGGGCCAGGACGGTCGAGCGCAGTGGCTCGTCGAGGCTGAGCACCGCCGCACTGACCGCGCGCACGAGCTCTTCGCGCTCGAGGCGCTCGAGGGGTGGGTCGCGCTGGACCTCGCTGCGCGCGTGGGCGCGCTCGCGCCGCTGGCGGCGCCGGCTCCCGCGCAGCTCGCGCAGGCCCAGCCGCTCGGCGACGCGCGCGAGCCAGCCCGCGGAGGAGCGCTGCGGAGCGTCCGACCGCGTCAGGGCTCCCAGCCAGGCGTCCTGCACCGCGTCCTCGGCGGTGGTGGGGTCGACGGAGAGGGAGCGCGCGTCGCGGCGCACACACTCTGCATGGGCGGCGAGGGTCTCGGGAGAGGGCTGCATGGCAGGTTGGGCCCACCGGCGCGCGCCCGGAGCGCAGTATCCCCGAAAAAAGCGAGGAGCGTCCCTGATCCTGACCTGGCGAGCGCCGGAGCTCGTGCAGCCACGGGCGGCTCGGAGCGCTGCGGGTTCCGGGCCGCCAGGCGTGGCGTTGCGGTTGCGCTGGGCTGCTCACGGGCTCGACCCGAGGCTCTCATGAACGCACAAGATCCCGAACAGTCCGGCTCGGGAGCGAGGCTTGCGTTCGTCGAGAGTACGTTCCGCGACACGCTCTCGAAGACCCACGGCGAGAGCGCCGATCCGACCCTCTTGCCGAAGGGCGACGACGATGTCGATCTGTCGTCGGCCGAGCGCATCGCCAGCCTGGCCGCGACGAGGACGCACACCCGCTACGTCCTCGAGGGCGAGCTCGGCCGGGGGGGCATGGGCGCGGTGCTCGTCGTCAGGGGCTCCTGCGCTCGAACGTCGCGGCGCGATAGGTGTTCTGCAGCTCCTGAATGGGCGCCCCGGGATCGGGGGGCCCCATGAGCGAGTGCTCGTGGAGCGTGGCGAACTCGACCTGCTGGCCGTCGGCCGAGACCCAGAGGTCGCCCCAGAACACGGTGGATCCGGACATCTGGAAACCCGGCAGGTCGACGGCGACGGCGTCCAGCGACGACTGGTAGCGGATCACGGCACACTTCCGTCCGTTGCGTTGCGATGTGCCCGTCAGGATCAGGGTGAGGTTCTTCAGGTGCTGAACGCCCTGCTCGTCGTACAGGAGGATCTCGGCCTCCGAGCTGGCCGAACGGTGCGGGACGTTCAGCTCGAGGCTCCCGAACTCGTCGAGGAACGAGTCGAACACGTGGGCGTCCAGCACCGAGTTCTTCATCAGGAACCCGAACGGTGTGGCGGGAAACGACTCGAAGAACTCGGCCGTCAGCATGTCCTCGATCGCTGGCCTGGAGTAGCTGAAGTCCTCCACGTAGGTCTGGGGCAGCGGGGGCGTGAACTCGCCTTCGAGGGTCGTCCCGAAGGCGATGCTGGCCGCGTTCCAGCGCATCCGATCGTCGGGCAGGTCGCGCGTCTGCGTGGCCTGGATCTTCATCTTGTTCCGAAACGTCCCGTAGGTGTCGTAGATCAGGAAGTCGCAGGTGTAGCGGTAGGTACTCGGCTGGGGAGCGCTCTCGTCGACGCCCAGAGCTGGCCCCTCGCGGGGGAATCGCGCCGAGCCGGCCAGCAGGGTGAGCAGGGCGCAGACGAGCGGGAGGTTTCGCGGTCGCATGTCAGGATCCTTTCAGTTTCGCACGCAGCCGTCTGACCGCGTTGCTGACCCACTTCTCGTGCACCTGGAAGGTGTCAAGCGCGTGCTGCAGCGCGAGCTCGGCCGTGAGCGACACGCGAGTGGCCACTTGCCCGGTGAACTCGGTCATCTCGGCAGAGAATCCGCGAATCTCGCGCCGCAGTTCCTCGGCCATCTCGAGGCTGCCGGCCAGTCCGAGGATCTCCTCGGCATGGACGAAGCGCAGCATCAGGTCGTCCATGTGCCAGACGACATCGTTGCGGGTGATGGGTCGCGTGAGATGCGCCCGGAGCGCTTCCTCGCCGCGGCGCGTGATGCGATAGGTCGTCTTGGGACGCAGGCTGTCGCGGTTGCGGACCCTTCCGGCGATCAGCCCGAAGGCCTCCAGCCGCTTGAGCGCGGGGTAGACCGCCCCCGGGCTTCCGCTGCAGCGCCCGACCGGGGTGGAGAGGAACTCCTTGCGCGCGTCGTAGCCGCTGCGCGGGGCCTGGCGGATCATCGCCACCAGCGCCAGCTCCATGAACGTCAGCTTCCTCATGATCCTTCCCGTATCAGTACTAGTCGTACCATACAAGGATCGAGGCGTCAATGCGCAGGGCGCCCAGGTCCGGGGAGACGGCGAAGCGCAGGAGCGACTCACCCCCGAAGGGCCCGCACTCGGCCGAGGAACTGGCGGCCTTCGAGCGCGCTCTCCGGGGGCTGAGCCCTCAGCGCCAGACGACGGCGAGGGCGTTGCTGAGCGCCAGCTCGGCGACGTCCGCGCGGCGGTACGTGAACTGGAAGTGCACCGTCGAGCCCACGGCCCAGCCGGCGGCGTAGGGAGCGCCGAAGTCGAGCGCGCGGGTCGCGAGGCCCGTCTCGTCGGTGCTGACGTTGCCTGGGATTCGCCGCGGGTTCGTCACGCAGCGGAAGCCGAGGCCCGCGTCGAACGGGATCTGGACCGCGGTCGGACCGAAGAAGAAGAGGCCTGAGACCTCGGGGTCGCACTGCTTGGCCTGCAGGGTCAGGTCGCCCGTCGACAGGTCGTCGCTGCCGGCGGCGGTGATCAGGGCCTCGAAGGTGGCGCAGGTCGACGTGCCCGGGCCGCTGGCGAGGTCGAAGAAGGTCACCGAGCCGCTGTTCGTGTCGCGCGGCGCGGCGACCATCAGGCGCTCGCCGTCGAGGATCACGTCCCAGCCGATGCGCGAGGTCGCGGTCGACGCGGCAGGGGCGGTGCGCAGGGTCTCGACCCAGTCCGCGCCCGAGCGCTCGAAGAGCTGCACGTCGCCGCGCCCGGCGCGGGCGTCACGCTGACCGACGGCGATGCGATCGCCGCTGACCGCGACCGAGGCGCCCGCCGCCGCGTTGAGGCCGACGAGGCAGTCACCGTCCAGCACCGCTCGCTCGCTCCATCCACCCGGCCCCAGCTCGAAGACGTGGGCGCGGCCGCAGCCGGCGCCGGTCGGGCCGGGGTGCGCCGGCGCGCCGCTGACGACAGTGTCCCCGTCGATCGCGACGGAGGTGCCCAGCCGGTCCTCGCTGGTGC
>JAJFFA010000942.1 GCA_021776885.1 Planctomycetota bacterium | reverse complement strand
GGCAGGGGTTTCGAGAATCCGCTGAATCCCCGACAACGGGTCGTGGCTCTCCCTCCATGCCATGGCCGCTGATCTCCCCCTCGACTCACGCCGCCTGCTCGAGCACATCGACTGGGTGCAGCACCTGGCGCGCAGCCTGGTCCGCGATCCGGATCAGGCCGAAGACCTGGCCCAGGAGGCCTACGTCGCCGCCCTGCGCAGCCCGGCCCCGGCCCCCGGCGCGATGCGCGCCTGGCTCGCGACCATCGTGCGCCACATGGCCCAGCGGCTCTCGCGTCGCGACGCCCACCGCCGCCACGGCGAGCACGCGATCTCGCGCCTCGAGGCCTTCGAGGAGGCGGACCTGGTCGAGGCCGCTCAGGAGCACGAGCGCCTCGTGCACCAGGTCCTCGCCCTGCGCGAGCCCCAGCGCAGCACCGTGCTCCTGCGCTACTACCGCAGCCTCACGCCGAGCCAGATCGCAGAGCTGCGCGGCGAGCCCCTGGCCACGGTCAAGACGCGCCTGCGACGCGCGCTGGTCGAGCTGCGCACGCGCCTGGGTGCCGACGGAGAGCGGCGCCTGAGCCTGTTCCTCGGCCTGTCCGCGGGGACGCGCCGCCTGAGCGGCCGGCTCGAGCTGAGCGCGCCGGCTTCCTCGGCCAGCCTGGCCTGGAGCGCCGGCCTCGCCCTGGTGGGAGTCGCCGCCCTCTTCCTCTTCGTCCAGCCCGGTCGCTCGCTCGACCTGCGGCCCGCAGCCGCGCCGGAGCTGGCCCACAGCGCGACGGACGCCGGCCTCGTCGTACCCGACCTGCGCGCCCCACGCTCGCCGGCCGTGGGCTCCGACGCGGGGGACGCGGGCGCCGCCCCCAGCGCCGAGCGCGCTGCCCCCGAAGTCCGCACCCTGCTCGGCCGCACCCTCGATCCTTTCGGCCGTCCCGTGCCGGGAGTGCGCGTCTCCTACTTCAACGAAGCGGACGAGGACGGAGAGCAAGCTCCGAGCACAGTCTCGGGCAACGATGGCAGCTTCTCCATCGACGCGCGCGCCCTGTCGGGCTACCTGCGCAGCACCGATCCCGCCTACGTCGGCCTGCTGGACGCAGCGGTGCACCCCGCACCGCGCGCCGGACCGGTGACCCTGGTCGTCGCCGAACGCCGCCGGCTGCGCGGCAGGGTGCAGGATCCGAGCGGCCAGCCGATCGAGGGGGCGACCCTCTCCCTGACCCTCGCGTTCGATCCGCGCGCGCTGCTCGACGCCCCCTCCTTCGCCAGCTTCCCCACGACCCTCGTGACGCGCAGTGCCGCGGGCGGGCACTTCGACCTGCGGGACCGCCCTGCGCAGGTCGCCCTGACCCTGCGCGTGGAGCGCGTGGGCTACCGCCCGTACACCGCGTCGCTTCCCCGGACCCCGGGCCCGGCCCTCCAGATCGTGACCCTGGAGCGCCTGCCCGCGGTCGCCAGCGCCCTGCGCGGAGAGGTGCTCGACCCCGCAGGCAGGCCGGTCTCCGGTGCATGGATCGCCTGCCTCGGGAGCACGGCCCGCAGCGACGACCTCGGACGCTTCCAGTACGACCCGGGTCCGGGCTGGGAGCAGGCCGAGCTCTTCGGCCTGCATCCGGAGCATGGCAGCGGCCGCCTCGAGCTGCGGCGCGCGGACGAGGGGCTGGCGACCCTCGTGCTCGATACGCCTTCGGTCGAGATCCTCGGCCGCGTGCTCGATGCCGAGGGCCGGCCCCTCGAGCGCGCGCGGATCTGGATCGACGAGGGCACGCCCTTCGGGTCGACCTGGCACCGCGCTGCCGGGCCCAGCGCCCGGCTGGAGAGCCTGGTGGAGGACCTGCTGGGTCGGCGCCAGTCGACGCGCTTCACGCGCACCGCGGCCGACGGGCACTTCCGCCTCGACGGCCTGCTCGAGCGTGAGTACACGCTGCACGTCGAGCATCCCCGCGACCTGACACGCACACGCCTACGCGCCTGGGGCGGGACCCGCGGGTTGCGCGTGACCCTCGAAGCCGAAGAGCGCGTGCCCGTCGCCGGGACGCTGCGCGCGGACGACGGCTCGCCCATCGCCGGCGCACGGATTCTGGCGGGACGACTCGAGCGCGACGCGCGCGGGGCCCTGCGCCCGCGGGCCTACGGGGCGACGACCCTCAGCGACGCGTCGGGCGCCTTCGACCTGGGCCTGCTCGTGCGCGACGACCTGGTGCTCCTGCCCCGCGCCGGCTTCGCCTTCGACGAGCTGCACCACGTCGTCGCGGAGGGCGAGGACACGGCCCGACTCGAGCTGCGCCTCTCGCGCCTGTGCGGCCTGCGGGTCGAGGCCCCCGGCCTCGGCGCCGACCGCTTCCTCGTCCTCGACGCGCAGGGCGAGCCGCTGTGGATCACCGAGCGCAGTGGCTTCCGCTACGAGCGCCGGAAGTACGCGCCCCTCGAGGGTGGCACCCACGCCAGTCCTGAGGGCGTCAGCGCACGCGCCCACACCCTGGTCCTGTTCGCGGGCAGGCGCGAGCTGGCCCGCGCTCCCTTGAATCTGGATCCCGAGCGCCTGAATACACTGCGACTCCCCTGACGTTCCATGCTGAGGCGCCATCCCGGCCCTCGCCAGCGCGCAGTGCGAGCTGACCCTGCTCGAGAGCGCCCGAAGTGGAGCCCAGCGCAGGAGCTGGGTCACCTGCGCCTTACCCAAGCGTTTCCGCGATCCCGCGCAGGCAGCGCGGGGAAGGAGCAGAATCGAGTCGGAGGATGACGATGCACGACCGACTCGACCGAAGCCCCTCACGACGCAGCGTGCTACACGCCGGCGCGACCCTCTCCGGACTCGGACTCGCGGCCCTCGCGGGGGGACCCGCCCACGCGGCAGCCCTGGCGGCGCGTCGGCGCGACGACGAGCTCCTCGATCGCGGGCTCGAGCGCATCGCCGCCGGCTCGCCCGCCACCCACGTGCACCGTTCGAACCACGCGCCGATGGTGATCGAGGTGCTGCGCGAGCTAGGTCACGCCGACCGCATCGAAGCCTGGCTCGACGATCACCTCGAGCCCCTGCAGCGCCGTCCCGCGTCGACGCGCGCCATCGCGCCCGACGGCGACGACTGGCGCACGGCCCTCTCCGTCGACGAGCGCTACCAGGACTGGTACGCGCTCTTCGTGCGCGAGATCGAAGCGCACGGCGGCAGCGCCACCCTGCGCAAGTGGGTCCCGCGCCTGGCCCCCGGCCTGGCGGGGGCCGCGACCCACGGCCTGATCCGCACCGGCCACGCCGCGCGCGGGCTCGACGGGCGCGACAACGCCGTGCGCCGCAACGAGCTCGCCCTGGGCCTGGCCTACTGGGCCAGCACCTACCAGGAGCTGCCCTGGGACGGGAGCAAGCACCCGCAGCCTGGCGTCGAGGCCGCCTTCGCGCGCCTCGAGCCGCGCCTGCCCGCGCTCCAGCCCCCGCGCGGCAACATCGTCGCGGGCCTCTCCGCCCTCGCGGCGACCCCGTCCTTCCTGCCCGTCTGCGGTCTGATCGAGCCGGACGATCCGGGCCAGACCCTGGCCCAGATCTGTGCCTGCTTCGCGCGGGCCTACCTGGGTCATCCCGAGCGCCGGGTCCACTTCACCCACGCCGTCACCGCCCCCAGCGCCCTGCGCCTGCTGCTGCCCCACCTCGACGAGGAGACAGCCCACGTCGGTGTGCACTACGCCTGGCAGGCGTCGGCCGGACTCTACGTGGTCTACGGCGAGCCCGGGCGCGAGCTCCCGGCGAGCCGCCCGCTCGAGGTCGCCGAGCTCGAGCGCCGCGCCGTCGAGCGCGGTCACGCCCACGGCATCAAGCTGGCCGAGGCCTGCCTGCGCGAGTCGCGCCACAGCGACGACCCGCTGCTGCTCGCGGCGGCCGCGGACGCGGCCATCGCCCTCGACGTCTGATCGCTCAGATCTCTTCGTCGATGTACGCGACGTGGCGCAGGTAGCTCTGCCCCTCGAAGGTCGCGCCAAGGGCTCCGATCACGATGCCCAGGGTGGCGACGAAAGCCGCCAGGACGAAGTAGCTCGAGGGATGCACGGCACCGCCCAGGGACGCGGCCCAGGTGACGGCCAGGTCATGG
>JAJFFA010000941.1 GCA_021776885.1 Planctomycetota bacterium | reverse complement strand
CGCCCAGGCCGAGCGGCCGGCGGACACGGACTGGTTGCAGATCAAGCTGCTCTACGACGCCCTGATCGAGCTCTGCGGCACCCCCGTGATCGAGCTCAACCGGGCGGTCGTGCTGGCCATGCTGCACGGTCCCGAGCGCGGCCTGGCGGAGGTCGAGCGCCTGGCCGCGGCCGGCGACCTGAACGGCTACCTGTACCTGCACGCTACCCGCGCCGACCTGCTGCGCCGGCTCGAGCGTCGCTCCGAGGCGCGCAGCGCGTACCGTCGTGCCCTGGACCTGGCCCAGGGCGGCCAGGAACGCGCCTTCCTCCAGCGCCGCCTCGACGAGCTCGCATGAACCCTCCGCGCAGCAAGACCCTCAGCCTCGCCGACCTGTCGGCCCTCCCGGTGCGCGACGAGGCCCGCGCCCTGTCGCGCTTCACGCGCCGACTGTTCCTCGGCGCGACGCCCCTGGCGATCAATGGCATCGCCCGCCGGCGCTGGTACGTGCGCCGCTTCAAGCTCTGGGAGTACGCCTGCGGCCTGGCCCAGGCCGGGCTGGCCCCGGGGGCGCGGGTGCTCGAGTTCGGCGGTGCCGCGGGGCTGCCCTCCTACGCCCTGGCCGCGCGCGGCATGAGCCTGCGCGTCCTCGAGCTCGACGCGGGCTTGACGCGCCTGGCCCGCGACACGGTCGCGCGCCGCGGCTGGGACCTGGCCGTGAGCGAGGTCGACGCCACGCGCGCGGAGCTGCCGCCGGACTGGACCGACTTCGACTTCGCCATGAGCTTCTGCGTGATCGAGCACATGCCCTGCGACGTCGCGCGCCGCGGCCTCGAGCGCGTCGTGGAGCGCCTGGCCCCGGGGGGCCGCATGGCCCTGACCTTCGAGTACGGGGAGCAGGCCCCCGGCGAGGGCGCCCTGCGCACGCCGGCACAGGTGGACGGCCTGGTCGAGCACCTGGGCCTCGACTACGTCGGCAGCGGCTTCGAGGACACGGGCGAGCGCTTCACGATGGACCGCCGCCACCCCGAGCGCTCCTTCACCTTCGGCATCGTGCATGTCGAGAAGCGGGGGTAGACTCCCCGGCCCTCCCGCCTGAACCCCTCCTGCGCCCCATCCGACCGCCGCCTGCCATGCTCTGGATCCCCGGCCCCACCGAAGTCCGCCCCGAGCTCCTGAGCGAGCTCTCGCGCCCCGCCATCGGGCACCGCACCCAGGCCATGCGCGACCTGATCGCGCGCCTCGATCCGGGGCTACGCCTGGCCTACGGTCTGGCCGACGACTCGAGCGCGCAGGTGGCCGTGCACACGGCCACGGCCACCGCCATGATGGAGTCCTGCCTGATGGGCGCGGGCCCGCGGGTCCTGTGCGTCGTGAACGGAGCCTTCAGCAAGCGCTGGCGCAACGTGGCCCAGGACCTCGGTCGCGACGTGACGAGCCTCGAGGTCGAGTGGGGCCGCCCGGTCGACACGCAACGCCTGGCCGCCCTGCTCGAGTCCGAGGGGCCCTTCGACGCCGTCACCTTCGTGGCCAGCGAGACCTCGACCGGCACGGGCACGCCCCCGGCGGAAGTGCGCGCGGTCCTGCAGGAGCACCCCGACACGCTGCTCTTCGTCGACGTCGTGAGCTGGGTCGCGGGCGCGCCGGTGGACTTCGACGCCCACGGCCTCGACTTCGCCTTCGCCGGGGTGCAGAAGGCCTTCGCCTGCCCGCCGGGCATCGTCACCTTCGCCGCCAGCGAGCGCTACCTGGCCGCCGCCCGCGAACGCACGTCGCGCGGGTCCTACCTCGACCCGGTGACCCTGTTCGAGGGGCACGCGGCGCGCAAGCCGGCGGTGACCCCGTGCATCCCGCTCTACTACGCCCTCGCCCGCCAGCTCGAGGACATCACGAACGGCGTGACCCTGCCCGCCGCCGAGCGCGACCTGCGCGGAGCGCCGGCCTGGAGCGCGCGCTTCGCCAAGCACGAGCGCATGCGCGCGCGCACGATCGAGTGGGCCCGGGGCCGCGACCTGAGCCTGCTGCCCGAGGAGCGCTACGGCAGCCCCTGCGTCTCCTGCATCCAGGCCGGCGCCCTCGACGTCGGCGCCCTGGTCGCGGACCTGGCCCGACGCGGCTTCGAGATCAGCAACGGCTACGGCGACCTCAAGGGCAAGACCTTCCGCATCGGCCACATGGGCGACCACACCGAGCAGGGGCTCGACGAGCTCCTGGCCGCCGCCGACGAAGTGCTCGGGTAGCCAGCGCTGGGCGCCGGCCTGCGCGGCGCGTAGCGACGCTCAACAAAAAAAACCCCCCCGGTCGCACGGGGGGGCACAAGGAGAGAAATCTGGGCCTGGGCTCCCGGAGACCGACAGCCTGCAGTCGGTTGGAGAGCTCTCCCACCTCCACCGCGGTGCGGTGGAACGGCGACTCCGTGGGAGGATCCGGGTCCCTGCCATCCCGGTGGACCGAAAGACCGGCTTCCGAGACCTGCATGAGACGCGGCCCATCGGTGCCAGGTTCCTAGGGCTCCGCAACTTTCGAGCGCGGCGCCCCCGCCCACGGTTGCGTTATCGTAGGGCGCGTGCCACCAGCCCGCGGCGCTGCGCCAGGGCCAGGGCCACGGCGCGCACCTCCTCCGGCTGCAGCCGATGGGTCATGTGCGCCAGGCGCCGACCCGCGTCCAGCCGCGGGAAGGCCCGCGGGTCGGCCTCCCAGGCGCGCTGCAGCTGTTCGAGGAAGTCCGCGAGCAGGTCGGTGTACGCCGCCGCGTGGGGCGTCAGGGCGCCGCCGATCTCGGCGGCGGCGAGCAGGTCGACCAGGGGCACGCGCGGGTCGGGCGCCTCGCACAGGGAGACCAGCTGGGCGCGGTACTCGAAGCGGCGCGCGACGAGCTCCGGCCGGAACCAGGAGCCGGCGAGGAACCCCAGGGTGGCGGCGAGGTGCTCCTGCACCGGGTAGAAGCGCGTGCGGTCGCACAGGTGCCCTTCCTCGTGCAACCCGGTGACCTTGATCAGGTCGTCGAGGTCGATCGCTCCCGCGTCGCGCTGCACGGCGAGGCGCAGCCGGTCGGCCTGGCCCAGGAGCATGTCCGTCGCACAGCGCTCGGCCCGATCCGCTGCGCGCAGGCCGGGGCTGGCGAGGGCGCGCTCGGCCGCGGCCGGATCCCCGGCGAAGCGCCGCTCGATCGCCTGCCAGCGGGCCAGCTCGCGACGCAGGACCTCGATGTCCAGCCAGTAGCCCTCGTGCAGCGCCGCTCCGCCGATGGCGGCGCCGCTGCGGGCAGCGCGCCCGTCGAGGTCGACCCCCTCGCACAGGGCCACCGTTCCCTTCCAGGGCACCCCCAGGTGCGCCCCCGAGCGCTCCTCGACCAGCAGCACCCGCAACAGGGTGCCGTCGGGCGGTCCCCCACCCAGGTACTTGCCGAACAGGCCGAAGCGACCGAGGACGGCGAGCTCCGCCGCCAACCCGCCCACCTCCTCGCCCGCGGGTCCGCGACCCAGGCGTTCGTCCTCGGCGCTGAAGCGCGGCCCGGGATGGACGACCCCGCCCACCCAGCCGTAGTCCACCCGCGGGGAGGCCGCCAGGCGCTCGGCCATGGCCTGGGCGTCGGAGGGGTCGCCGGAGCCCCCCCCGGCGGGCTGCAGGAACGAGCGCGCGCGCTCCAGCAGGGGGGCCATGGCGCGCAGCAGATCGCCCAGGCTCTCGACCGGGCGGCCCGACTGGTCTGCGCCGCCGGAGGAGTCCTCGACGTCCTCGACCCGGGCCGAGACCAGGGGCGGCATGCGCACTCCGCCGATGTCCAGTTCCTGGGCCAGGCGCGACAGGCCCTCGACCGCCGTCTCGCCCGCGAGGCCGCGCAGCTCGAGGTCGAGGGCGGCCTCCACCTCGCCCGCAGGAACCCGGGCGGCGAAGGCGCGCGCCTCCGCGAACCAGCCCGCGCCGAGCAGGGCCTCTCCGAACTCGTGGGTCGCCTCGGCCGAGGCGGCT
>JAJFFA010000095.1 GCA_021776885.1 Planctomycetota bacterium | reverse complement strand
GGCACCTCGGAAGGCTCGAGCTCCTCCACGGTCGGGATGGGCTTGTGCTCGCGCTGGCGCGTCGGCACGTAGTCCCCGCCTCCGTACGTCAGCACCCAGTCCAGGTCGCCCTTGACCCAAACCGCGACCAGCCCGAGGAACAGGATGGTCACGAACATCAGCCCCTTGAGCACCGCCCAGAAGCCGATGGCGTCGGTCGCGAACGCCTCGCGCATCACCATCGCCCAGGGGAACAGGAAGGCGATCTCGACCGCGAAGATCACGTAGATCAGCGCCACCGTGTAATAGCGGATGTCGAACTGGATCCAGGTGTCGCCGATGGTCTCCTCGCCGCACTCGTAGACCTCGAGGCCCTGGTCGGTCGAGCGCTTCGGCCGGATGAGCGAGCCGAGGATCATGTTCGCGAACACGAACACGAAGCCCACCGACGCGAACACCAGGACGTTCAGGTAGTCGAAGAACATGGTTCGGGCGGCGGGACCCCGAGGGGACGGGGCTGGGGTGGGGGCTGGAGCCGAGGGCGCGCGGCAAGCCGGGAAACGGCGCCGACGAGGCGCTATCTCTCCGTCAGAAAAAGACTTGTGACATCTGAGGCCGAGCAGGTCCAGGATCGTGCGAAGGGCCTTTCAGCCGCCTCTCACGCCTCGATCCAGCGCCCGACATCCAGAAATTCGGTGCGAGAGTCTAGGTGCGCCGGTGCGCGGGTGTCAAGGAACGGGGGGCCGTCCCGCAACCGATCGCTGGTCGAACCGATCTCCCCCGTGTGCCGCCTCCGACGCCGGAATCCGCCGACCGTACGCTGCGTGCCCGGGTCGCCCCCTGGCTGACGGCGGGCCTGCTGTCCGGCGCGCTCGTGCTGGTCGCAGGAGCTGTCCCGGCGGGCCCGGGTGAGGCTGTCCTGCTGGGCTGGACGCGGGTCGCCGCCGAGCACCCGTGGCGCACGGGCCTGGCCCTCGGGCTCATTCTGAGCTGCTCCTGGCCGCTTGGAAGCACCCGCGCGGGCCTCTCGGCCGCGTCCGACGGCGGATCTGGAAAGCCCGCCGAACCTCATATATAATGACGCTTTGCGCCTTAACCGGGAACATTTGGAATGATCGCTGAGACCTCTGCCCCCCTACTGCACGGCCCCCATCCCACCTCACGGATGGGCATCGTGCTCGCCCTCGACCTGACGGCGCCCCAGACCAATCTGGTCACGGAGCGCGGCTCGCAGCTGCCGCGTGCCTCGCTGGTGGTCACCACCGCGGCCCGACGCATCATCGAGCTCTCGAAGGCGGGTGACAAGGTCGAGTGTATCGCGGTCCTGGGCACGGGTGGCGAGCCCCTCGAGCACCCCGACATTAAGGAAGTTACCGAGAACTTGAGGGCCCTTCGGGACAAGTGGTTCTCCCGCGCCAAGCTCTGCCTGTTCTCGAGCGCGAAGGATCTCTCGTCCTACCCCGTGCGCGCCAGCCTCTCGATGTACAACCGGCTGTTCCTCGACTTCGAGTGGGGCACGACCAAGGTCTTCACGGCCCTCACCGGCCAAAAGTCGACCGTCCTGGCGAGCCTCTGCAAGCAGCTGACCAGCTTCGAGCACGTCACCCTGCAGACCCGCTTCGTGCGCGGGGATGTCGACAACTCGACGGCCAACGAGATCAAGGCCTGGCTCAAGCGCGTGGAGGAGATCGGCCCGCACGAGATCCACGTCCTGAACGAGGTGCCCCAGACGTCGAAGAAGCTGAAGACGGTCACCAAGTCGCGCCTGACCCAGATCGTGGACGAGATCGCCGAGAAGAGCGGCGTCCCGGTGCACGTCCACGAAGCCGAGTCCCTGATCGGCTGAGGGCAGCCCGGCCTTGGCCAACCCCCCGCTCGTGCGGCTGGCGGGCGTGACCCGTCGATTCGGCGAGCACCTGGCCGTCGATGACCTGAGCTTCGACGTCCCCCACGGCGAGGTCTTCGGTCTCCTGGGCCCCAACGGCGCCGGGAAGACCACCACGGTGCGCATGCTGTGCGGGCTGCTGGCCGCCGACGAGGGCTCGATCAGCATCGACGGCGTCGACGTCGCCGCGGACCCGCGCGCCGCTCGCAGCCGCATCGGCTTCGTCCCCGACGGTGCCCCCCTCTACCCCAACCTCTCGCCGCGCCAGCACCTGACCCTCGTCGGACGCCTGCACGGCATGGACGACGGCAAGCTCTCGAGCGAGGGCGAGCGTCTGCTCGATGGGCTCGGCCTGATCGAGCGCGCCGACGATCCCCTGGGCGAGTTCTCGCGCGGCATGCGCCAGAAGGTGGCCCTGGCCTGCGCCCTGAGCCACCGCCCCGAGCTCCTGATCCTCGACGAGCCCCTGGCCGGCCTCGACGCCCCCACCGCCGCCATGATCAAGGAGGTCCTGCGCGCCTGGGCCGACCGCGGCTGCGCCGTGCTGTACACGTCACACCTGCTCGACGTGGTCGAGCGCGTCTGTGACCGCATGGCGATCCTGACCCGCGGCAAGCTGGTCGGCATCGGCAGCCTCGACGAACTGCGCGCACGCGCGGGGAACGAGGGCACCCTCGAGCAGGTCTTCGGCACCCTGGCGCAGACCGAGGACCCGGCGCTCCTGGCCCGACGCCTGCTCGACGCCTGAGCGCTCGACGCCCCGCGTTCGGCCCGGACTCAGTCCAGGACTCAGTCCAGGACTCAGTCCGCGGCCGGCTGGACCGGCACCGGGCGCCCGTCCTCACCCACCGCGACCATGGTCACGCTGGCCTCGGTCACGAACTCCTTGGCTCCGCCACCGAAGCGGCGCTGCGCCCAGACCTCGACGTAGATCGTCAGCGACGTGCGTCCGATGCGCTTGGTCTCGGTGAAGAACGACACCAGGTCGCCGACGTGCACGGGCTGCTTGAACTCGATCTGGTCCATCGAGACCGTCACGATGCGTCCCGCGTAGTGCTTGTGCGCTTCGACCGCCGCCGCGAGGTCGATCTGCGAGAGGATGACGCCACCGAAGATCGTGCCCAGCGCGTTGGTGTCGCGGGGCATCATGACCTGGCGGATCGCCGCGTGGAGGTGCTCGGGGTAGGTGTCGCGGCCGGGGGTCATGGTTTCTCGAGCGCCGGATCGGCTGATTCGCGTGATTCGATGGGTCGACGAGCGCGGGGCTGTCCCGCGCCGCGCGGGAGACTACCCTCGTCAGCCCGAGGTCGCCCTGGGAACGCGCGGATTGTAGCGCGCAGCCCGCACTCGCCCCCCTCGCGCACCGAAGCATGAAGCCGCCGACTGTCGCCTCCCGATCCCTCGCCCTCGCGCGCGCCCGGCTCGCCGCCGAGTGGATCGGGCCCCAGGGCCGCAGCCTGCCGATCGCCCCGCTCCTCTTTCAGCTGACGATCGCGTCGCTCCTGTGCGGCCTCGCGCGCGACGTCCTGCCGGCCTTTCCCTTCTGTGTACTGGCCCTCTCCATCCCCCTGGTCTCGACCGCGATCCCGCTCCTGGGCGAGCTCGCCCCGCTGCTGCGCGCCGACCCCGCCGAGGAGTGGATCGGCGGCCTGCCCGTCTCCTCGCTCGAGATCCGGGCCGGCCGCGTCCTGTGCCTCGGCGTGGTCCTGGCCTTCCTCGGCCTGGGCTCGATCCTGCCGGCGGCGGTCCTCGCCCCCGCCTCCGTCGGGCTGCTCGAGCGCGTCGCCCTGGTCTTCTGCGGCCTGTTCCAGACCGCCGCGGTCGCCGCCTTCCTGCTGGCCTGCCAGGCGCTCCTCGGTCGCCGCGCCGAGGGCCTGCTCCTGCTCCTGCAGACGCTCTTCCTGTGCGCCGCGATCCTCGGCACGGTGCTCGGGCTGAGCCTGCTCTCGAGCCTCGCGGCGTGGACGCCGGGCACGGGCAGCGCCGCCTTCTACCCCCCGGCCTGGTTCGCCCAGCTGGCCCTCGAAGGCCCCGCCGCCGGCGTTACCGCCCTCGTCGCCATGGCCGCCTCCGTCGCCATCCTGCTGCTGGCGCCCTTCCCCCCCGCACCCCGCGCGCGGCGCAGCACGTCGCCCCTGGCGCTCCTGCTCGCGCCCCTGCGCCGCCTGGCGACACGCTTCTGGGTGCGCCGCGACGAGCGCGCCTGCTTCGACTTCGTCTACGACGCCCTGCCCGCCGAGCGCGACTTCGTCACGCGCACCTACCCCCTCGTCGCCCTGCCCCTGGCCTTCCTCATGCTCGGCAGCCAGAGCGGCGGGACCGAGGGCGAGGGCCTGGTCGCCCTGCTGCTCTTCGCACCGACGATCTACCTGCCCGTGCTCCTGGCTCACGTCCCGGCCACCTCGACCCCCGAGGCGCGCTGGCTGCTCGACACGACCCCCCTGGACCCGGCGGCCGAAGCGGGCGGCGCGCGCAAGGCCGTGGCCGTGCGCTTCCTGGCGCCCCTGTTCGTCGTGCTCTTCGGCCTGGCCTGGTCCCAGGGCGGGTTGCAGCTCGCCCTGCGCCTGACGCCCGTCGCGGCCG
>JAJFFA010000940.1 GCA_021776885.1 Planctomycetota bacterium | reverse complement strand
TCTCCATCGCCGGAACCAGCGCGGCGCCCTGTCCACCGCTCTGGTCGTGCTCCTGGTCCTGGTCCTGATCGTGGTCGGCATCGGCGGCTGCGGCGTGTCCAAGTACAACGGAATGATCGCCAGCCAGGAGGGCGTCAACGCCGCCTGGAGCGAGATCGACAACCAGTACCAGCGTCGATCCGACCTGGTCCCGCAGCTGGTCGAGACGGTCAAAGGCGCGGCCAACTTCGAGAAGAGCCTGCTGACGGAGCTGACCGAAGCCCGGGCCAAGGTCGGACAGGCGCGCCTGCCCGACAAGATGCCCACCGACCCGGCGCAGGTGCAGGCCTACATCCAGGCCCAGCAGGGGCTGGGCTCGGCCCTCGGGCGGCTCTTCGCTGTGTCCGAGAACTACCCGGACCTCAAGGCCAGCGAGGCCTTCTTGACCTTGCAGAGCCAGCTCGAGGGCAACGAGAACCGCATCGCGGTCGCGCGCCGGGACTACATCGACGCCGCGCGCCGCTACAACACGACCATCCGCAAGTTCCCCAACTCGCTCTTGGCCGGCTTCGGCAACTTCGAGCGCGCGGCGGAGCTCGAGTTCGACGTGGCCTCGCGCGAGGTTCCCAGCGTCGACTTCGGCGGCTCGAAGAGCGACGAGTAAGCGTTGCTGCTCGCACTCCTCAGCGTCTTCGCCCTGGGCCTGAGCCCGGCGGCCGAGGTCCCCGCCAACGACGGCTGGGTCACGGACCTGGCCGGGCTCCTGAGCTCGAGCCAAGAGCAGCAGCTCGAGGCGTTGATGGAGTCGTACCGCAGCGGGACGACCCACGAGATCGCGCTCCTGACCGTCCCTGATCTGGACGGCAACAGCATCGAGAACCTGGGCCTCGAGACGGCGCGAGCCTGGGGCCTGGGCGGCGAGGGCGCGCACAATGGTGCGCTGCTGGTCGTCGCCGTTGCGGAGCGCGAGATGCGCATCGAGGTCGGGCGGGGGCTCGAGGGCACCCTGACCGACGCCATCTCGGGACGCATCATCCGCGACGTGATGCGCCCAGCCTTCCGCTCCGGAGACTTCCCGGGCGGGATCGAGGCCGGGCTGCGCGCCATGCACGCCGCCATCGGCGGCGACTACGGTGCGATCGAGCGCAGCAAGGGCGGCCGTGCGCGCTCGGGCTCGGGGATCAGCGCGCTGTTCTTCATCTTCTTCGTGGTCTTCATCTTCGCGCGCATCTTCCGCGGAAGCGGCCCCCGCGGAGGCTCCGGCGTCGGCGGCGTCTTGCCCTGGCTCCTGCTCAGCCAGATGGGCCGCAGCAGCGGAGGTGCTGGAGGCTTTGGCGGCGGCCTCGGCGGAGGCGGCTTCTCCGGAGGCGGTGGAGGCTTCGGCGGCTTCGGTGGCGGTGGTGGATTCTCGGGCGGCGGCGCGTCGGGGGGCTGGTGATGCACATGCTGAACGGACTCTTGATGCGAGCCACACAGAGCGCCTCAGGCGGCGACTGGGACCCGACGGGACACGCGGGCGGGAACAGCCTCTGGAACCACGCCGGCGCTGTCGGCGCCTGGCTCCTGCTCGCGCTCTTCCTCGGGCTGGTGCTGGTCGCCCTCCTGCGGCGGGCGCGCTACCGCGCCGTCGACGCCCTGGGCGACGCCGACCGCGAGGCCCTGAAGGACGCGGTGATGGCGGCCGAGAAGCGCACGGTCGGCGAGCTGGTCGTCGTGGTGCTCGAGCGCTCCGACCGCCACCCCCAGGCGCGCTGGCTGGCGGCCCTCTCGACCCTGCTCCTGGGCTCGGCCCTGCTCAGCGCCTGGCTGCCCTGGGACGCTCCCCTGCAGCTGATCCTGTGCCAGCTGGCCCTGGGCGCCCTGGGCTTCGCCAGCGCGGCCCTGCTCCCGGACTTCGCGCGGCACTTCGTCTCCCCCCAGCGCGCGAGCGAGATGGCCGGAGAACAGGCCCTGCTCGAGTTCACGCGCTACGGGCTGACGGAGACGGACGAGCGCACGGGCGTGCTCCTGTTCCTGTCCCTCTTCGAGCACCGCGCCGTCGTCATCGGCGACCGCGGGATCAACGCCGTCGTGCCCGACGACCACTGGACGAAGACCATCGAGGCGGTGCTCGCCGGCGTGCGCGCGGGACGGGTGCGCGAGGGGCTCGAGGCCGGGATCGAGCGCTGCTCCGACGTCCTGGCCGAGCACTTCCCGTGGCGCGAGGGCGACCGCGACGAGCTCGAGAACCACGTCGTGGTGCGCAGCGAGTGAGTCAGCCCCCGGAGCGGCGCACCGCGTAGCCGCGCCGCTCCAGCTCGGCCATGACCTGGTCGCGCTGCTCGCCCTGCAGTTCGATCACGCCGTCGCGCACGGTGCCCCCGGTGCCGCAGCGCTTCTTCAGGGCCTTGGCCAGCTCGGCCAGCTCCTTGGCGCCCAGGGGCACGCCGTGCACGACCGTCACCCCGGCGCCCTTGCGTCCCTTCGTCTCGCGCCCGACGCGCACGATGCCGTCCCTCGATTCGGCCTTGGCCTCGGCGGCCGCCTGGGACACGCGCGCGCAGACACAACCGGCCTTCGGGCGTTCGCAGCGCGGGCACATCGCACCGTCGCGTGAAGAGTAGACCAGCCCCATGTCAGTGCGTCAGCTCGAAGGCGCGGTGGCGCGCGAGTTCGTAGTGCCGCGGGTCGAAGCGCTCGGCAGCCCGCAGCGGCGCCCTGCCGCGCACGACCCCGGTGTGCATGCGCTGGATCCCGCTCAATGCGTCGGCGGCGTAGAGCTCGAGGGCGAAGTGCAGCACCGGGAAGGCGATCTCGCCGAAGGGCAGGTCCGAGAGGGCGAAGAAGCGCGCCTCCTGGCTCTCCACCCCCGGGCTGACCCGAGCGCCCTGGGCCAGGCGCGCGTGGAACAGGGCGTAGCACTGCCCGATGTGCGGCACGTCGAGCAGCGTATGCGGCGGGCCGACTTCGACCTCCGCACCGGCCTCCTCACGCGTCTCGCGCGCAGCACCGTCGGCGGTGCTCTCCCCCAGCTCGAGGTACCCGGCCGGAGGCGTCCATAGCCCGACCGCCGGCTCGATCGCGCGCCGGCACAGGAGCAGGGCTCCGTCCTCTTCGACGAGGCATCCCACGACCACCTTGGGATTCGCGTAGTGGACCTGCGCACAGGCCGAACAGACGTCCCGCTCACGATCGTCCCCCGGGGGGATCGCGCGCTCGGTGGCCATCCCACAGCGGGAGCAGAAGTCCATGCACCCATGGTGACAGGGCGCCCGTCCGGGGACCAGGCACGGCCTGCCAGGGGGGCTTTCGCCGAAAGAGGGCCATTCCACCCTCAGGATCCAGTGCGCGGGTTCCGATAGGCCTGCTCAGGACGACGCATCGGCGGACGAGCCCACGTTCCACCCCCCATGCGCGGCGACCAAGACCTCGACGAGACAAAGATCGCCCGCCCCGCGGACCTCGGTCTGGGCCCGACCTGGGCTTTCCTGCGGCTCCTGGGTGGCAACGACGTGGGGCGCATCATCCCGCTCGCCCCGGGCCGGACCTCGTTCGGACGCTCGCGCGAGTGCGACGTTGTCCTCCACGACGAAGAGGTCTCGCGGCAGCAGTTCGTGATCGACTGGAAGCCCGAGGGCTATGCCCTGCTGCGTGACCCAGGCAGCCGCAATGGCACCCGTGTCGACGACGAGCACGTGCACGACGACTCCGTGGTGCTCGAGAACGGCAGCCGCATCCGGGTCGGAAGCGACGTGGTACTGAAGTTCTCGTACAAGGACCGCCTGGAGGCCCGGGCCGACCAGGAGATCTACGATTCCGCCGTGCGCGACGGGCTGACCCGTGTGCACAACAAGCGCTACCTGGTCGAGCGCCTGGTGCCCGAGTTCTTCAGTGCGCGGCGCCGGAACGCTCCCCTGTCCCTGATCGTGTTCGACATCGACCACTTCAAGGACGTCAACGACCGCTTCGGGCACGCTGTGGGAGATGGCGTGCTGCAGCGAGTCTCCGCGCGCCTCGAGCAGCGCCGGCGCCGGGACGACATCCTGGCCCGCTACGGCGGTGAGGAGTTCGTGCTGGTCATGCGCGACACAGGCCTGTCGGAAGCCCAGGTCATCGCCGAGCGGGTGCGCGCCAGCGTGGCGGCCACCCCGATCGACCTGGGGAACCTGGAGATCCCGCTGACGGTCTCGGCCGGGGTGGCCTGCACGCTGCACTGCCTGGGGAACGACCCTGCGGAGCTCTTCCGGCTCGCGGATACGGCGCTCTACGCCGCCAAGGACGCCGGCCGCAATCGCGTCGCCTGCGCCGGGCCGGATCGGGCGGCCTGAGGCGCTTCTTGCGGGGTTCGAACTCGCGCCCCCGGGGCAGGGCGAGTAGAGCGGGGAGGGTCCTACCCAGCCGAATCCTTGCGCATAGTCGGGCCGGCTCGCGTAATGCCGGGGCCCGGTCCCATGACGACTTGCTCCAACTGCAGCTACAGCTCGGACATCGAGTTCCACTTCTGCCCCGAGTGCGGGACGAAGGCGATCGAGAGTACCCAGGCCGAGGACCCGCTCCCCGGCAAGACGCTGAACGGCAAGTACCGCGTCCTGGCCCCCCTGGGGTCGGGCAGCATGGGCACGGTCTACCTGGGCGAGCACGTCGGCCTGCGCAAGAGGGTCGCGCTGAAGGTCCTGCACGCGGATCTGCAGGTCGATGACGAGACCCTCTCGCGCTTCCAGCGCGAGGGCATCGCAGCGGGAAAGTTCACGCACCCCAACGCGATCCAGATCTTCGACTTCGATCGCCACGACAAGCGCGTCGTCTACCTGGCGATGGAGTACGTCGAGGGAGTCGACCTGAAGACCTACCTGCGCGAGCGGGGCGCGCTGCCCTTCGAGGACGCCCTGCGCATCGCGCGCCAGATCTTGTCGGTGCTCTCGATGGCCCACTCCCAGGGCATCGTCCACCGCGACCTCAAGCCCGACAACATCATGATCGTGCGCGGGGCGGGGGACCCGGACGCGAAGGTGCTCGACTTCGGGCTGTCGAAGCTGATCGACCGGCCGCTCGAGGCCAGCATGCAGACCCAGGTGGGCCGCATCATCGGCACGCCCCTCTACATGTCGCCGGAGCAATGCGCAGGGGAAGAGGTCGACCACCGCACGGATCTCTACGCCGTCGGCTTGATCATGTACGAGATGGTCGCCGGCAGTCCGCCGTTCCGTGGCGACACGGTGGCCGAGATCTTCTCAAAGCACATCTCCCAGGACGCGCCGTCCGTGCACGCGTCGAACCCGAAGATCGAGGTCCCCGGGACCCTTGATGCCTTCCTGGTGCGCTGCCTCGAGAAGGACCGCAACGCGCGCTTCTCGTCGGCACACGAGATGCTGGCTGCCCTGGACGAGGTCGAGGGCGGGCGCGCCGCACGCGGCAGCCATCTGACGCGGCGCCCCCGAGCCGGCGCGGCGCGCGGGGGCCAGGCAAGTCCCTGGGTCAGGCGCGGTCTCCTGGCCTTCGGCGCTGTGCTGGCCCTGATCGGGATCGTGGCCCTGGCCGTGTGGCTCATGCCCCGGCTGGGCTCCCGCGGAGACGACCTGCCGCGCGTCTCGATGATGCAACCCGAGCATCGAAGCGAGCTGCAGCAGCGCTACGTGAAGCTCCTCGAGGAGAGCCGCGGCGCCCTCCGCGACCGGGATACCGCGGGGGCCCTGGACCTGGTCGACGACGCAATGCAGCTCAGCGTCGCCGACTCCGAGGCGTACTTCGTGCGCGCCCTCGCCTACCGCCAGGGCAGGGACGACGACACGGCCCAGGCCGATCTGGTCGACGCCCTCGAGCGCGACCCGGGCTATGCCGCGGCCGCCGCCCAGCTGGGCTGGATCGCCTTCGACCGCGGCGACTTCGACGAAGCAGCCATGCGCTTCGACGAGGCCGCCGAGATGGACGCCGGCTGCGCGGACGCTCTGGCCGGGAGCGGGGCGGTCCTGTCCGAACGCGGGGACCTCGAACAGGCACGCGCGACCCTCGAGCGCGCCGTCGCCCTGGACTCCACCCACGCCCTGGGCCACGCCACCCTGGGGCGCGTCCAGCTCGAGCAGGACGACCCGGAGGGGGCGACCGCCTCATTCGTCGAGGCCAAGCGCAGCGATCCGCGCATGTGGAGCGCCTGGTCCGGCCTGGGCCAGGCCTACCTCGCCCGCGGCGACGTCGAGCGCGCCAGCACACAGCTCGAGCAGGCCGTCGAACTGGCGCCGGACGAGTACGGCCCGCGCATCGCCCTGGCCTCACTCCTGATCGAAGCCGAGCGCTTCAGCGACGCCCAGGTCCACGTCCGGGCCGCCCTGGACAAGGCACCCCAGGTTCCGGAGCTGGCGGTGCTCGAGGCCGTGCTGCTCTCCGAGCGGGGTGAGGACGACCAGGCGATCGCAGCCCTCGAGCGGGCGGTCGCGGGAGACCCTTCCAACGCGGACGCCCTGCTGCTGCTGGGGGTGCTCGAGCTGGAGGCCGGACACCTGCGCCGCGCGGTCTCGACCCTCGAGTCGGCGGTGGCCCAGCAGGACGACCTGCTCCTGGCCTGGATCGACCTGGGCCTGGCACGCTTCCAGCTGCAGGAGGTCGACGGGGCGCGGGCCGCCCTCGAGCGCGCCCTCGAGCTCGACCCCGATGCCCTCGACGCCCACTACGCCCTGGGCATCCTGTGCATGGACTACCTGGGGGATCCGAGCGCCGCGCGCCAGCACCTCACGCGCTACCGCGAGCTGGGCGGTCGGGACGCCCGCGCGGACACCTGGATCGCGCGTCTGCCGCAATAGCGGCCGGGGCCCGCGTCCCCGGTGTCCCCTACTTGGGGAAACGGAACGCGCGGAAGTCCTCTTCCAGCGCGTCCAGGTCCCGGCTCAGGAGCGCATGGAGTTCCGTGTTCGCGACGCTCTGCCCGCGGGCGGCTCGGCGCAGGTACTCGACCGCGGGCCCGCCGAAGGCGCCGTCCTCGTCGACCTGGATGCGCGTGTCCTCGCGGAAGTGGAGCAGGTAGGCGAAGAACATGCCCAGCTCGGTGGTGCGCACTTCGGTGTCCGCCGTGAAGTCGGACAGGTTGGCACGCAGCAGGCGCTCGAGGGGGATGTACAGCTCTTGATTCTCGATCCGCTCGAGCTCGTCGACGCCGAAGGCCCAGGCCCAGTAGTACAGGGCGAAGTAGCTCGCCAGCCCCTCCGACACCGCCGCGTTCGGCTGGCTGCCCAGGGACGAGACCAGGTACTCGTGCAGCGCCGAGTGGGTCAACCACATCCCGAGCAGGGTGTCGTTGTTGGCGTAGTACGTGGCGACCGGGCTCTCCGGCGCGTTGATCGCGAAGAAGCTGCCGTAGAAGGACGAGTGCTCGGCGCCGTGGGTGTTGCCCAGGTCGCGGTAGTCCTGCAGTGCCGGAAGTACGTGCACCAGGACCGGCCCCGGGGCTCGCTCGGGCCCGCCCAGGAGGGCGCGGAAGTGGCCGCGCATCGTCTCCAGCCAGGTCCCCGCGCTGCGCGCCAGGGCGAAGCTCTCGACCGTGCGCACCTCGTAGTCCCCGGTGGTGACGTTCCAGGCATTGGGCCAGGTCGAGTGGTCGACCCAGAGGTCGAGCCCGCGCAGCAGGTCCGCGTGCTCGCGCTCCGCGGCGGCGCGCAGCAGGCGGCGGGTCGCGGAGCCCGTGGTCGAGGGCGTGCTCAGCCCCGCAGGGGGTGCAGGGGGCGCGCCGAGGCTCGCGAGGAGCAGGGCGCAGGGAAGCAGCAGGGCGGAATGCATGGGTCGTCCAGTCAGCCTACGCACGCGGCCCTCCAGGGTGCGTGCCGCGCCCGTCATTGTTGCGTGAATCCGCCCCGCGAGGAGGTCCACAGGCCCGGATCCGCCTCCTCGATCACCGCTCCGAGCTGCTCGAGCAGGTCGTCGCGCTGGGCCTCGACCAGCACCCGGCGCACCTCGCGCAGGGTCGAGAGGGGCGTGCGCCCCAGCCCGTCCTGGTTCTCCGAGCTCGCCGGCCGCCAGGCGATGGCACGCCCGATGCGAGTCGCCGCCTCCTCGAGCTGACCGCGATCGATCGCGATGCGGGCGCGTCCCGCGTCCGCCATCGCCAGGTAGTGCTTGGACGTGTCCTCGTAGTCCGCGTTCTCCTCCATGCTGCGCAGGAAGTGCCCCTCCGCGCGGCCATAGGCCGCGGCCGCGGCCGTGGTCAGGGTGGCGCGTCGTTGCTCCTCGGCCACGACCGTCGCCGCGTAGCCGATCCACCACGACAGCACGGCCGAGTTCTCGGCCGTCAGCTCGACCATGCCCTCGTAGGCCAGGTCCAGGTTCTCGACGCCCGCGGTCGCCATGGCGTGGGCCCGGAAGGCCGCGTGAACCAGGGCCGACTCGGGGAAGCGCGCCAGGGCGTTGCGCAGCACCGCCTCGTTCTCGCGGTCGCGCATCAGGTAGCGCAGGAGGCCGGAGTGGTCTGCGGCCTGCTTGTCCGTCCCCAGGGGGTGGATCCCGAGCACGGAGTAGGCCGCGTGGGCCTCACGCAGGATCTCGGAGGACCACTCGTCCCCCACCGGATCCGCGCTGTAGAGCGCGCCCGTGCGCGAGCGCGCCAGGACGTCGAGCACCTCCGCCGCGCGCGGGCTGGCGGGCTCGGCGACGAGGCTGGCCATGGCCAGGGCTGCCTGGTCCCCGGCCTCGTTGGCGCGACCCGACAGCCAAAGGGACGGAGCCCGGATCGCCGCGGCCTGGGTCGGGTCGGCGCCCAGCTCGATCGCACGGTTGGCGGCGTGGTCGGCGTCGATCAGGAAGTAGCTCGGGTTGCCCCCCGCGGCCAGGTGCGCCGCCGCCAGGTCGAGGTGCACGTTGCCTATGGCGAGCAACGATTCGATGCTCTCGGGCTGGGAGGCCAGCTGATCCAGGCGCTCCTCGAGCTCGGCGATGCCCTGGACTGCAGCGTCCCCGTCCCCGTCGCCGTTCAGGCGCGGGCGGGTGGCGAGCAGGGTGCGCCAGACATCGACCGGCACCCGAGCCGAGGGGATCGAGAGCCCCTCTTCGATGCGCAGGGCGCGGGCGGCGCGGGCCTCGGTCGAAGCCAGGCGCGCCAGGGCGACGCGCAGGGTGTCCCGGGCGACGGGGGCGTGCTCGTTGGCCAGGGCCTCGAGCAACAGGTCGAGGGACTCGGGACCGGCGGTCGCCGCGAGGGTCTGGCGCGCGAGGCGCGCCAGACCCGGATCCTCGTCCGCCATGCCCAGGCGCAGCAGCTCGACCGGCGTGCTCGGCGCGTTGCGCGCCAGGGTCAGGAGCTCGGTGCGCAGATCGACGTTGCCCTCGCGGTAGGCGAACTCGACCTTCTTGCGGTCACGCGCGTAGTGGCTCGCCAGGAGCGACTCCCAGCCGCCGTGCTCCTTGAGCGCTTCCACCACTGGAGAGATGTCCTGCAGCAGGAAGAGGTCGAACAGATACTCGGGGCCTTCATCCGTGAGGCGCACACCGACGTGGCGCGGGGCGTAACGGTTGCCGCGGAAGTAGCGTTCGAAGACGGTCTGTTCGATCTTCTGGTGCTCGCCACAGGTCACGGTCTGGAAGCGCGGGCACTCGATGCGCACACCGTTGTCGTCGTGGTCGCGGAGCGTGTGGCGCGCGGGCGAGACGATCAGCGGCACGAAGCCGGCGGCATGCTCGCCGAAGGCCGGATCGCGGTAGCGGTGGCGGGCGAAGAGCTCGCTGGCGGGCTCGTCGTCGATGTTGACGCAGATCAGCAGCGGCTTCCCCGTCAGGCGCGCGACGGTCTCGGCGTCCTCGACCGTGCGCTGCCACTCGAGCAGCACCGGGTCGTCGAGGCTCGTCTCGTCGCGCAGCCACTGCAGGTACTCCGCTTCGGTCAGGCGCGGAGCGGGCGTCTCGGCGGCGTCATCGCCGCCCTGGCCCTCTTCGGCGTCACCCTCGGCCGCGCCCTCGTCCTGGGCGCCCGCGCTGTCCTCTGCAGCGCCGTCCGGCTGCGCGGCGGGCTCCTGATCCTGGGCTGCAGCGGCCTCTTCGACGGGGCCCTCTTCCTGGCGCGCGGCGTTGGCGTCCGCGGCAAGGAGCAGAAGGAACAGGGACGGGAGCAGCGCGGGGCTCGAGGGGCGCTTCATGGGCACGTGTGGCTCTACGCGACGTCGCGGGGGGGAGGAACGGCGTCGCGATGTTAAGGGGCTGTGAGCGGGTCGAGCGATTGTATCCGCCCCGACCTGGACGGGTCACCCACCCCGTACACTCTCCGTACGACCACCCCCGCGACGCCCCCATGAACGCACCCTCACTGCTCATTCTTACGTCGTTCGCGCTGTCCTCCAGCGCCCCCCACGCCGCGCTCCGCGCCGATCCGCCGCTGATCATCGAGGGGGCGCGGATCCTGGCAGCGGAGGGCGACCGCTGGCTGGAGGGGCTCGCCATCCTCGTTCAGGACGGGCGCATCGCTGACGTGGCCCCCCCCGCGAGCCTCAAGGCCCCCGGCGCGGCGCTGCCGGTGGAGGCCGACGGACTCTTCGTTGTGCCGGGCCTGATCGATCTGCACAGCCACCTCCTGTTGCACCCCTACGACGAGGCCAGCTGGAACGACCAGGTGCTGCGCGAATCCCTCGAGCTGCGCACCCTGCGGGCGGTCCCCGCGGCCCGCGCCTCCCTGCGCTCGGGCTTCACGACCCTGCGCGAGCTCGGCACGGAGGGCGCGGGCTGGGCCGACGTGGCCCTGCGCGATGCGATCGCCGCGGGGCTGATCGAGGGCCCGCGGATCCTGGCCGCGACCCGCGCCGTCGTCGCGACCGGCTGCTACGGCCCCTCGGGCTTCGATCCGCGCTGGGACGTGCCGCGCGGCGCACAGGTCGCGGACGGCGTCGACGGCGTGCGCCGCGCGGTGCGCGAACAGGTCGCCGCCGGGGCCGACTGGATCAAGGTCTACGCCGACTACCCGCGCCGGCCGGGGCACCCCTCGACGCCGACCTTCTCGCCCCAGGAGCTCGAGGCCCTGGTCGATGAGGCCAGCAGCGCGGGGCTGCCCGTCGCTGCCCACGCTTCGACCGACGAGGCCGTGCGCCGTGCGGTCCTGGCCGGCGCGCGCACCATCGAGCACGGCACCCAGGCCTCGGCCGAGACCCTGGCCCTGATGGCGGAGCGCGACGTCGTCCTCTGCCCGACCCTCGCCGCGGGGGAAGCCCTCGCCCTGTACGGCGGCTGGGATCCGGCCTCGGGGATGTTGCACCCGCGGGTCCAGGCCGGGCGCGACCTGATCGCGCGGGCGCAGACGGCCGGGGTCAAGATCGCCTGCGGCAGCGACGTCGGAGTGTTCGACCACGGCACGAGCGTGCGCGAGCTCGAGCTCCTGGTCGACGCGGGCCTCTCGACGACCCAGGCCCTGCAGTCCGCGACGACCCTCGCGGCCGAGGTCCTGGGCCTCGGCGGCCAGCTGGGCACGATCCGGAAGGGCGCCATCGCCGACCTCGTGATCTTCGGCGAGGACCCCCTGGCGGACATCTCGGCCCTGCGCCGGCCGCTGCTCGTCGCCAAGGGCGGTCGACTGGCCCTCGACCGCATCGTCGCCGATCCGTGGCGTCCTGACGCGGAGGTCGAGCGCGAGGTTCGTCGGGTCTGTGAAGAGTTGCTCGAGGCCCTGTCCGGCGGTCGCTTCGAAGAAGCCGAGGCCCTCTTCGCACCCAACGCCGTGATCGCCGTCGACGTCCTGGCCAGCGGGGAGCGCCGCACCCTCTCCGTCGAGACCTTCCTCGAACGCGCCCGCGCCGCGCGCGAGGCCGGCCCGATCCGCGAGTGGATCGCCGGCCGCCCGCGGGTGCTCTTCGACCACGCCATCGCCACCGTCTGGGCCCCCTACCAGCTCGAGGGGGAGCTCCGGAACGCCAGCGGCGTCGATGTGTTCCAGCTGATCCGGGCCGACGGCGCCTGGCGCGTGGTCTCCCTGTCGTTCACGAACCGCCCCGGATAGCCCGGCTAGCCCAGGATAGCCCGGGTTGTTCGCAACCCAGCCTCGCTCGAGCGGTTGTCCCGACCCCCGGCGCCCGGACGGGCTATTCTTGGGTCACACCCCATGATCCCACCCTGCGCGTCCGGGATTCCATCCGCCGGCCGTTTCGTGCCATGAACATCCGCTCCATCCTCCTGCCCTCCCTCGCCCTTCTGGCTGCCTGGTCCTGCACCAGCCCCGGCTCGGGCCCCCGTTCCCGCGACCTGCGCAACACCCGCGCCGTCGAAGCCGCCCCGGCCCTGCCCGGTAGCGGCCTGCGCGAGGCCTCGCTCAACGGGCCCGCCAGCTCGACGCTCTCGGCCTCGGCCGGCCGCACGTCGCCCGCCCCTCGCACGGCCCCCCTTCCGGGCATGGTCAGCGTAGTGATGAACTACCCGACCGGTGACGAGGGCACGAGCGCGGTGCGCATCGAGAAGACCTCCCCCGGGCAGTCGATGGTCGGCCAGTCCTTCGACTACGAGATCCTGGTCACGAACCTGACCACCCTGGATCTGGATGCGGTCGAGCTGCGCGAGGCCTACTCCGACGGCTTCGGCTTCCTCAGCGCCGACCCCAGCCCGAGCAGCGTCGACCCCGGCTTCGCGGCCTGGAACGTCGGCCTCCTGCGCGCCGGCGAGTCCGAGCGCATCCGCGTCACCGGACGCGTCGTCGACGCCGGGTCGGTCAGCTCCTGCTCCACCGTGTCCTACGAGTCCGGCCTGTGCATGGTCGTCGACGTCGTTCAACCGGAGCTCACGATCCGCACCAACGCTCCCCAGGAGACCCTGCTCTGCGACCCGGTCGAGGTCGTCTACACCGTCTCCAACACCGGCACCGGCGTCGCACGTGGCGTGACCGTGGCCGGCAACCTGGCGAACGGCTTGACCACGGACCGCGGCGACCGCGCCTTCACCCAGGAAGTCGGAGACCTGGCCTCCGGCGAGTCGCGCCAGGTGCGCGTCACGGCCATCGGAGATGGACCCGGCACCTACGAGCACCAGGCCTACGCACGCTCCATCGGCGGCCTCGAGGCCAAGACCGAGCGCACGAGCACCACAGTCCGCGCGCCGCTCTTGACCGTCGAGATCGACGGACGCTCGGGCCAGTTCGTCGGACGAGAGATCCGCTACGAGATTCGCGTCTCGAACAGCGGCGACGCCGCCGCCGAGGACGCCACCCTGACCCACGTCGTGCCCCGCGGCGCCCAGTTCGTCGAGGCGGCGGACAGCGGTCGCCTGGACCGCGGCAGCGTGGTCTGGGCCCTGGGCACGGTGCAGCCCGGCGAGACGGTGACCACCTCCCTGGTCCTGCGCGGCGACGCGATCGGCGACCTCGACGTGTCCGCGGCGACCACCGCGGACTGCGCCCGCTCGGCCAGCGCTTCGATCACCAGCGCCCTGCGCGGCGCCGCGACCCCGCGCCTCGAGGTGATCGACTTCTCCGATCCCTGCCTCGTGGGCGAAGAGGAGACCTACCAGATCCAGGTCACGAACCAGGGCACGGCGTCCGCCACGGGCATCCGTATCGAGTGCGAGCTTCCGGAGAACGTCACCTACGTCTCGAGCCGCGGTGCCACCGCCCCCGAGGACATCGGCACGACGATCACCTTCTCACGCCTGGCCGTACTGCCTCCGGGTGGCGAGGCGACCTGGCGTGTCGTGGTCCGCGCCAACTCCAGTGCGGACGCGCGCTTCAAGGTCAGCCTGACCAGTGACCAGTACAGCCGGCCGGTCGAAGAGCACGAGCCGACCACGTACTACGAGTGACCGAACCCGGTCCGGGCCGCCAGCGCGTCAGGGTGTGAAGCCCACGCGCAGGCCGTCCGACAGGTCGAAGCCGGGGGCGTCCCGGAACCAGGCCTGGAAGTAGCGCGTGTCGCCGGCCACGACCCCACCCGCGGGTAGGGTCGAGAGGTCCAGGTCGAAGGACAGCGCGCCTGCGCTGATGCCCTGCAGGGGCAGGCGCACGACCGAGCCGGCGACGCAACGCACGCCGGCCCCGAAGGGCAGAGCACTGGGCTGATTGCCGAGCAGGAACAGGCCGCTCGTGTCCGGGACGGGGGCCGCGACGAGGGTCAGCTGGCCGGCTGCGATGCTGGCGCAGGCCGCACTCAGCTCGATGCGCGCCGCGCCACCGCTCGAGTTGGGGCTCGACGTGCAGTAGCTCTCCCCGGCGCGCTCGGCGAAGCGATAGATGCGCCCGCCCCCGTCTCCGCTCGGGGCCCAGACCTGGCCCGCGACAATAGCCAGGCTGTGACCGAAGCCCAGGGGCTCGGCGTCGGTCGCGGAACGCCGGAACTCCGTGTCGAGTTGCCAGCCACCGGGGCCGCGTTCGAAGGCGAAGGCGCGCGCCGCGGGGTTCTGGAAGGTGGACGGGGCGCCGACCAGGACGCGCTCGCCGTCGAGGGCCACCGCGCGGCCGAGGAAGAAGTAGCTGCCGGACAGGAGCGATCCGAGCTCGAGCACCTCCTCCCAGCCCTGATCGCCGCGCTCGAAGATGTAGGCGAAGCCCGAGTCCTGGGCCGCCCCGACGACGAGGCGTCCGGCGTACATGTCGAGCGCCGAGCCGAACTCGTCGTCGTGCTGGTAGATCGGGTCGGATCCGGTCAGGGTCTGCACGTGGGTCCAGGTGCCCCCCGCCTGGCGCTCGTAGACCCGCGCGTCATGGTCGTGGCTGGTGCTGAAGAGCGGAAAGCCCGGCCGGCCGACCACCACCGTGTCCGCGGCCGCCGCAACGGCGAGCCCGAAGCCATTGCTCGGGTTGCCGGGGACGCCCAGGGTCGCGACCTCGACCCAGCCCCCGGAGCTGCGCTCGAACACGTGGGCGCTGCCGCCGTCGGGGTCCGCGTCCGCGAAGACGATGCGCGGCGCTCCCACCACGAGCACTTCCCCACTCAGGTCCAGGGAGTAGCCGAACTGATCCCCGGGCTGCCCGCCCGCGGCGACCAGGCGCTGGGTTGGAACCCAGCCGCCTGATCCAAGCTCGAACACCTGCACCGCTCCCCGCGCGCCGTCGGCGCCCGGTGCGCCGCAGAGGGCCACGCGATGGCCCAGGGCCACGGCATGGCCGAACTGGTCGCCGCTGGCGCCCCCCGGCGCCTCGAGCAGCCCTTCTTCGCCCCAGCCGCCAGGCCGGGACACGAGCAATCGCGCGACACCCGTCCCGGTCTGGGTTCCGCTTCCGTCCGGGTCGCCGAAAAGCACGAGTCCGTCGCGCGCCGCGAGCGAGAGTCCGCGCTGGTCGAGGGCCGGAAGCTCGCACTGGGGCGACGCCGGCAGCGACAGCAATACGGCCGCGAGAGCCGCGCAGGAGCCCCGCAGGAGACCCACGCTAGAGCTCCTCGAAAGCCGGGGGCGGCTCGATCCGGGCGGCCAGCTCACGCAACCATGCGGCGACATGGCCCGGGTCCGTGGACTGCGCGGCGAACTGCTGCAGCTCGGCCGAGAAGCGGGCGAGCTCGGCCGACTGGCGTCCGTCGCTGGCCGCCAGCCGCTCCTCGAAGCGCGCCAGGACCTCGTTGACGCGGCGCTCGAGGTACTCGACCCGGGCGATCGTCTCGTGGCGCATTTCGGTCAACTCGCGCTCCAGGCGCGCCTCGAGCCGCGCCAGGCGCTCCGTCGTGCCCGCCTCGGGGCGGCTGCCCGCAAACAGGCCGCGCAGGGTCTCGAGGCGTCGGCGGGGAGAGGATTCGGCGACGCCCATGGGCCGGGATTGTAGCCGGGAAGCCCGCATCGCGGGGCAACGCTTGCCAGCGGCACTCCCCGGCAGCGGTTCCCGGGTTACCTTGGAAAGGAGCCCGGCCCTGCCCCGCAGGGTCTCGAGCCCCCCCGTCCCCGACGACCCTATGAGCCGATCCCGCAGCCCCTGGCCCCTCGCCCTCTCGTTCGTGGCCCTGACCGCCTCGGCCCCGTCCACGGCGGCCGACATCGTGTTCGTGCCCTGCGCAGCGGACACGACCCTGTACGAGAGCGCCACGGGCTCCCTCAGCAACGGCCGCGGACGCCACTGCTTCACCGGAGTCACCGTCGAGAACAAGCTGCGCCGGGCGCTCCTGCGCTTCGACGTGGCAGCCCTGGTTCCGGCCGGGTCGACGATCCAGACCGCGACCCTCGAGGTGCGCGTCAACCGGACCGTGTCCCCGGCCAGCGCCCATGCCGTGCACCGCGTCACCCAGGCCTGGGGCGAGGCGAACTCGATCGCACCCGGGGAGCAGGGTCGCGGGGCAGCGGCCTTCCTCAACGATGCCACCTGGCTGCACTCCTTCTCCCCCAACACGAGCTGGAACACGCCGGGGGGCGACTTCGATCCGACGCCCAGCGCCCAGTCGTCCCTGGGAGCCGTCGGTCCGTACCTGTTCGCCAGCATGCGCACGGCCGCGGACGCGCAGGGCTGGCTGGACGATCCGATGACCAACTTCGGCTGGCTCGTGAAGGTCGTCGACGAGGCCACGCCCGTCGTGCCCACCACCAAGCGCCTGGCCACCCGCGAGGGTCCGGGGACCGCGCGGCCCATGCTGCGCATCGAGTTCGTCCCCCCCACCCAGGTGGGCACCAACTACTGCACCAGCAACCCGAACTCGAGTGGCCAGCCCGCGACGATCCAGGGCTGCGGCAGCGCCAGCGCCTCGCCCC